>JAPKZP010000326.1 GCA_026393735.1 Acidobacteriota bacterium | reverse complement strand
TTGGCCATGCCGGTCGTGTCGGACAGCGACAACTCGGTGATGCCCAGCTTCACGAAGCTGCGAACCACGTTCTCAACCATCTCCACCGGCACCTTGCCGATGAACGGGCAGCCGAACGAGGTCGAGATCGCCCCCGACAGCACCATGTTGTTCTTCGCGGCAAACTCCGCGCAGGCGGCAAACCCGTCGACCATCTTGACCGGGGTGCTGTTGAAGTTGGCCAGGCAGTGCGCCTCGCTGGCCGAGACAGCCAGCTTGGCTTTCGTCAGGCCCGCGTCGAACGCACGCTGCACGCCCTTGATGTTCGGCACCAGGGCGCGATACTCGACGCCGTCGACCTTCTGCATGGCGCGGCACAGGGCATCGGTGTCGGCCATCTGCGGCACGGCCTTGGGATGCACGAAGGCGCCAACTTCGATGATACGTATGCCGGAGGCGACAACCGCATTCAGGAGCTGCAGCTTCTGCTCGACACTGGGGATGGTCTTTTCGTTCTGCAGGCCGTCGCGCAAGCCGACTTCACACACCGTAGCGGCGGCGGGCCATGCCGGGATCGTGCTGCTCATCTTTAGTAGTCCTTTCATGAAGACAATCCTGCTTCCGATCTGCTCAGCGATACGATATCGTATCCGCGAATCCAAATAACCGTAGTTCCCGACCGCATGAGGGCAGGTTGCCAGGCGTCCGTGGCGTGCCGATTATCCACACCGGCCCGGTGGGAGGGCGGGGCTGTTACCGTAGTGGCACCGTTGCATCGTTGTGGCCGAGTTACGGGGGTAGTACGGTCCTTCTGGCGTAACCGACGCGTCCGGTTGTGAAGGCGGATTCCTGCATGCTCGTTTCTTCGGAGGTGATGATGAAGAGGCCGCTTCGTATCTTCCTCGCGGTGTTCCTACTCTCGTTCCTGGTGTGCGGCCCCGTCTGGGCGCAGCAGGTCAGCGGAACCCAGATCTCGGGTGTCGTGAAGGACTCGAGCGGGGGAGTTCTGCCCGGCGCCGAGGTCACGGTCAAGAAGACGGACACGGGCATGATCCGGACCGTCTTCACCGGATCGGACGGCAGCTACACGCTTCCGAACCTTCCCGTCGGTCCCTACGAATTGAAGGTAGTGCTGCAGGGGTTCAACACCTACGTCAAGACGGGCATCGTCCTGCAGGTGAACACGAACCCGACCCTCGACGTCACGATGGGCGTCGGGACGCTGGATGAGACGGTCACGGTCACCGCCGACGCCATGACGGTGGAGACGAAGTCGACCGGCGTCGGCACGGTCATCAACAACCAGACCGTCGTCGAGATGCCGCTGAACGGCCGCCAGGCGACGGAGTTGATCTTCCTGTCCGGGCTGTCGACGCCCGCGCCGGCCGGCGACCTGAACACCAACAAGAACTACCCCACCGTCACCATTTCCGTCGCCGGCGGCCAGGCGAACGGCATGACCTACATCATGGACGGCGGGACGCACAACGACCCCTTCAACAACCTGAACCTGCCGACGCTCTTCCCGGACGCGCTCCAGGAGTTCAAGGTCGAATCGAGCGCCCTTCCCGCGCGCTACGGGCACCACGCGGCGTCCGCCGTGAACATCGTCACGAAGTCCGGAACGAACACGGTGAAAGGCAACGTGTTCGAGTTCCTGCGCGACTACCATTTCAACGCCCGGAACGCCTTCGCCACGACGCGCGACAACCTGAAGCGCAATCAGTTCGGCGGCACAATTGGCGCGCCCATCAAGAAGGACAAGGTCTTCTTCTTTGGCGCCTATCAGGGGAAGATCGAAAAGACCACCCCGCCGACGACGACCGTGTTCGCACCGACGCAGGCCATGCTGAACGGCGATTTCACGGCCTTCGCGTCGGCGGCCTGCAACTCGACCGGAGCGAAGACCCTCAAGGCGCCGTACGTCAACAACACGATCGACCCCAAGACGTTCAACCCGGTGGCCCTTGCCCTGTTGAAGTACGTGCCGGTGGCCACCGACCCCTGCGGCAAGATCGTGATGGGCATTCCCGGCGACAACACCGAGCATCAGATGCTGTCGAAGGTTGACTACAACATCAGCCAGAGCCAGACCCTGACGGCGCGGTACATGTACGCCCACTACGACCTTCCGTCCGTGTACGACGGGAAGAACGTCCTGACCATGAGCCGCACGGGCCAGACCAACACGGTCCACTCCTTCGTGGTGGGGCACAACTGGGTCCTGTCGTCGACCTCGGTAAACGCGCTCCACGTGACGTTCAACAAGACCATCAACGACCGGACGATGGAGGCGTACTTCACGCCGAAGGAACTGGGCAGCAACGTCTTCAGCCCGCAGCCAGGGTTCACGAACCTGTCGGTGACGGGCGGGTTCTCCATCGGCACGGGCGGGACCAACCCCGGGTTCTTCAACTCGAAGGGCTTCCAGATCGCTGACGACTTCGACCTTATCAAAGGCAAGCATCAGTTCTCCGCCGGCGTGAACTGGATTCACACCTCGATCGAGACCGTGAACAACCGGCCGACCAACGGCGGGTTCTCGATCAACGGAACGGTCACGGGCCTCGGGCTCGCCGATCTGATGGTGGGCGCCATGGGCGGCGCGTTCGTCCAGGGCAACGCGGTGTGGGACTTCGACCACAACGACTACTTCGGCACTTACGTGCAGGATGACTGGAAGATCAGGCCCAACTTCACGTTCAACTTCGGCCGCCCGGTTCGACGCAGGCGTGAAGAGCACGGAGTATCCGCAGGCGCCTGCGGGCCTGCTGTTCGCCGGCGACACCGGCATGCCGGGCAAGCAGGTCATGAACAGCCAGTGGACGCAGTTCGCGCCTCGCATGGGCATGATCTGGTCCCCGGGGACCGACGGCAAGATGAGCGTGAGGGCCGCGTACGGCATGTTCTACGACACGCCGCACCTGTTCTTCAACACGCGCTGGGCGAACAACCCGCCGTGGGGCGCCCAGGTCAGCGTCGCCAACACCGCCATCAATGGGCTGACCGATCCCTGGACGGGCTACCCGGGCGGCAACCCGTGGCCGGCACTCGAGACGGGGTGGGCAACGCAGCCGTTCCCGGCGTTCGGCGTCTACGTGAACGCGCCGCTCGACACCAAGAACACGGTCCTGCATCAGTGGAACATCAGCGTCCAGCGCCAGTTCGGCGACTGGCTCTTCGGCGGCAGCTACCTCGGCAACCACACGAGCCACTTGTGGATCGGCGTCGAGCTGAATCCCGCCGTCTACATGGCCGGCGCAACCACGGGCAACACGAACCAGCGCCGGACGCTCTACCTGAAGAACCAGGCCGTCGGGCAGTACTACGGCACCATCGGGCAACTGGTTGACACGGGCCGCGCCAACTACGCCGGCATGCTCCTGACGGCACAGCGGCGTCTGAAGGACGGCTGGAGCGTGATGGGGAACTGGACGCTGTCGAAGTGCATGGCCGACCCCGCCACCACCGAGCTGACGGGCCCGACTACCGTCGACCCGAACAATCCGGGCGCGGACTACGCGTACTGCGACTCGGACCGCCGCCACGTGTTCAACCTCTCCATGATCGCGACGAGCCCGAAGGTGCAGGGCGCTTTCGGGGCGATCATCAGTTACTGGCAGATCGCGCCGATCGTCCGGTGGCAGAGCGGCAACCGGGCGACCGTGACGGCCGGCCCTGACGTCGCACTGACAGGCGTCGGCGGCCAGAGGGCCGTCCAGGTATCCGGTGCCGATCCGTACGGCGACGGCACGGCGGGCTTCTATCTCAATCCGGCGTCCTTCACACAGCCGGCCGCGGGAACGCTCAGCACGCTGCTTCCGAACACCATCGTGAATCCCTCGCGGTTCACGAACGACCTGGCCATCTCGCGGACCTTCAAGATGGGGGCGGCTCGCGCCCTGCAGATCCGCTGGGAAGTCTTCAACGTCGTCAACTGGGTGAACCTCAACGCGCCCACGACGGCGCTCAACAACGCCAACTTCGGCAAGATCCTGTCGGCCCAGGACCCGCGCATCATGCAGCTGGCCGTGAAGTTCGCCTTCTGACGTAGCTCGTCCGTCTCAATCGTTCGTGTCAGTCCCCCGAACCCGCCCCTGGTGACCAGGGGCGGGTTCGTTTATTCTGGAGGGAAGGGCAACATGAAGCTTTTCGGTCAGCAGTCCCATGGGATGCGTTTCATCCTCGCCGTCGCCGTGTGCGCCGTGCTCGGAGCCGCCGTTGTGTTGTCACAGGGGCCGCCACCGGCGGGGCCACCGCAGGGCCCGCCGACGGCGTCACCCCAGGGCGCGCCGCCCCAGGGGCCGCCCGGAGCCGGGCCACAGCGGGGAGCCGGCGGCCGCGGCGGGGCGCCGCGCGTCGTTCGGAAGCAGGTGCTCCTCTGGGGCGAGTTCACGGGCGGTGGGGCCTACCACGAGTCCGTCAACAACGCGCTGGCCACCATCTACCGGATCGGCCGCGAGTCCGGCCTCTATGACGCGTACATCCGGACGGATCCACAGTTCATCACCAAGCAGAAGCTCACGGTCAACGCCGACGGCCGCGACTGGCCGGTCGGCAAGAACCTCGACTCGTTCGACGCCATCTTCTTCTACGGCCAGCGTGAGATTCCGCTGACGCAGCAGCAGATGACCGACCTCGTCTCCTTCGTGAAGGACGACGGGAAGGGCTTCGTGTCGGCGCACACGTCATTCAACGCGTTCGCGCGGTTCCCGGAGTTCGGGGAGATGATCGGCGCCAGGTACGACGGACACCCCTGGGGCAGCGTCGAGGGACCGGTCGTCGTCCTCGATGAGAACTTCCCCGGGATGAAGGAATTTCCGCCAGTCTTCACCTTCAGAGACGAGTTCATCCAGGTCAAGGACTTCTCCTGGGAGAGTTCACGCGTACTGATGAATCTCGATACCAGCAAGTTCGACATGGCGAACCCGAACGTCCATCGGGGCGCCAACGACATGCCGCAGGCGTGGGTCCGCAACCACGGCAAGGGCCGCGTCTTCGTCTCGGGAATGGGGCACGACTCCGCCATCTGGGACCGCGTGGACGTCCAGCACATGTATCTCGAGGCGATCAAGTGGGTCCTCGGGATGACACAGGCTGATGCGACGCCGCGGCCAAAGCCCGCCGCGCCCGTGGCGCCGGCGGCGGTGAAGTAGGACAACAGTGGCCGGCTGGCTGGCGGCTTCGACATTGGCCGCTCAAGGTCCTGGTGACTGGGTGCATCCCGACCATGACCTGGGCGGCCAGCGTTTTTCGCCCCTGAAGCAGATCACGCCGGCAAACGTCGCGACCCTGCAGGTTGCCTGGACGATCGACACCGGCGCCACCGGCCTGGAGGTGACGCCCATCGTCGTCGGCGGGGCCATGTACGTCACCGCCGGCGCGAAGGTGATGGCGCTCGAGCCCGAGACCGGCGCGGTCGTATGGGCGTTCACCGCGCCGGCCCCCGTCAGCCGCCGCGGCGTGGCGTACTGGGCCGGAGATGCGACGACACCTGCCCGAGTGATCTTCGGCACCGGCCCACAGATGCTGGCACTCGACGCGAAGACCGGCACGCCGGCCGCGGGTTTCGGCGAGAACGGCGCCGTCGACCTGACCCAGGGCATCCGAGGTGATGTGGACGGGCGGATCGGGCTCTTCTCGCCCCCGGCGATCTACAAGGGCCTCATCATCACCGGCGGCAACAACGGCGAACAGGCGCCCAGCTACGGCCTCTACGGCGACATCCGCGGCTGGGACGTGCGCACGGGCAAGCTCCTCTGGTCGTTCCACACGGTGCCCAGGCCCGGAGAGCCCGGCATCGAGACCTGGGAAGGTGACAGCTGGAAGAACCGGTCCGGCACCAACATGTGGTCGTACTTCACGATCGACGAGGCCCGGGGTCTCGTGTTTGCGCCGATCGGATCGCCGACCTCGGACTACTACGGCGGGGATCGCAAGGGCGCTGGCCTCTTCGGGAACTCGGTCGTCGCCCTGGACGCCATGACCGGCAAGCTGAAGTGGTACCAGCAACTGGTTCACCACGATCTCTGGGACTACGACCTTCCCGCGGCGCCCACACTCATCGACGTGAGACGCGGCGGCAAGACCATACCTGCCGTGGCTGTCGTGACGAAGATGGCGCAGCTGTTCATCTTCGACCGCGTCACCGGCGAGCCCGTGTTCGGCATGGAGGAACGGCCCGTCCCGCAGAGCACGGTCCCAGGCGAGGCGTCATCGCCGACGCAGCCGTTCCCGCTCAAGCCTGCGCCGCTCGGACGGATCGACTTCGACCCGGCGAAGGACTTCGGCACCCTCACGCCCGAGCAGACCGCCTACTGCAAGGAGCTGTGGGACAAGAACGGGATGTTCACCAAGGGGCCGTATACGCCAGCCGGCACCGAGGGGACGATGCTGACATTCCCCAGCACGATCGGCGGGGGGAACTGGAACGGCATCGCCTACGACGCGTCTCTCGGGCTGGTGTTCACCAACGTGATGAACCTCGGCCAGGTCGCCCGGATGGAACCGCGGCCCGACCGGCAGACCGGCAAGCCGAGCTACGCCAGAACCACGCCATTTGGAGGGCCCGTCGGCCGTTTCTGGAACCCGGATACGAAGGTTCCCTGCCAGGTACCGCCCTCCGGTGAACTGGTGGCGGTGGATGTCAATCGCGGCGACATCGCCTGGAAGGTGCCCATCGGGTTTATTGCGTCCCTGAAGGCGAAGGGCGTTCCCGACACGGGGGCGCTCAACCTGGGAGGCGGGATCGCCACCGCGGGCGGGCTGATCTTCATCGGCGCGACCAATGACGCACGGTTCCGCGCGTTCGAGTCGAAGACCGGCAAGATGCTGTGGGAAACCACCCTCGAGGCCAGCGCGCACTCGGTCCCGGTCACGTTTCTGGGGAAGGACGGCCGGCAGTACGTCGTGACGGCGGCGGGCGGCGGCAGCTATCTGGCGTCGCCATCCGGTTCCAAGATCGTGGCGTTCGCGCTGCCGAAGGCGCCTCTGAAATGAGGCAGGGCAGGAGCACCACGGCGCGTCCGCGTGACGCGTCCGAGTAGCGGGTGGCGCCGCCGGGAGCGGCGCCACCCTGCGTCCTACCTCCCGAGGTGCCTGTCGTAAAACGCCGCGGCGATCTTGTAGCCTTCCTGAGCTTCGGGGAAGTCAGGGTTGGTCATGAAGCCGTGGTAGAGCCCATCGAAGTCCATGATCTGCGAGTCGATCCCCACCTTGATCAGCTTGCGGTAGCTGTAGCGGGCTCCGCTCGCCGCGAAGTCGCGGCTGCCGGTGAAAAAGATGGTCGGCGGCCACTTCGCCAGCAGCTTTTCGTCCACGGTCGGGTTGACGCCGAAGTCGTTCCGGTCCGCGCCATCCATGTACGACGGCTGCGGCTGCGCCGGTGTGGCCGCAGCGGCGGCTGCGGCAGCCGGTGGCGTTGGCGCCACCTGCGTAATGCCCTGCGGCGCGTTCGTGACCGACAGGGCACTCATGAACTGGGAGTCGCCCGATCCCGTAGAACCCAGCCCCGCGCAATAGACCCCGAGCACACCCGGGGTCGGCCGCCCCTGCTTGATGAGGAACGCCGTCGTGTGAGTGACGAGGCTGCCTCCGGCAGAACACCCGACCATACCGATGTTCTCCGGCTTGTAGGTCTTGGTGAAGTAGTCCCACACCTTCAGCATGTCCTCGCTGGCCGCCGGGTACTTGTACTCCGGCCCCTGGCGATACGTAATCGTCACCACCTTCACGCCGAGCGTGGCGGCGACCGGGATGCTGATCAGCAGCCCATTGCCCCGTACGCCCGTGCGGAACCCGCCGCCCGGTCCGTTGAGGAACAGACGGTTCTTGTTCTTCTCGGGCACGCCGCCCTTGGGCGTGATGATTGCGGCTGAGATTCCCGCGATCGTCGTTTCCTCGATGTCGACCGGGAACACGGCCTTCATGTGTTCGACGACCGGCTTCAGGTTCTCGTTGTAGACGCGCCGAACCTCGGCCATGTCCGGGATGCCGCTCGGCACCGGCACGGGGGCCCCCGGCCCTTCCGTGGCCGTGGCGCGCATCAGGACCTTCTTGCTGCCCTCGCTCATGATCGCGGGCAGCGGGACGACGGCGTTCTTGACCGAGACGCTGCCGTCCGGGTTCACCGTCACCTCGCGTGCACCTGTTGGCCCCTGCGTCCCCACGTTGACCGCGAAGGCCAGGAACAACGCCACCGCAATGCCGGCGCCGACTCGAACGTATCGCATGCTCATCCTCCTCGGTCCGACTACTTCGTCGTCCCGGACGCGAACGTGGCGAACACTTTTCCGTTGAACGCCATGTGGTCGAATGTCTCGTACTGCAGTGAGCAACGAGGATCATCAGTTGACGGCCGTGGTCCCGCTCAGTCGCGCTGGAATCTCCGCGGCGCGCCGCCCGGCGACATCGGTGCCGGCCGGTGTTTCGCCATGAAATCCAGCCGGGCGCGGTTCACGGTTTCCAGGGCGATTGTGTCGCCGAAGTTGACGTAGCGCTCAGCCTGAGCCGACCAGGCCGGCCACTGCACACCCGCCGTTGTCGGATTGCCCGTCCTGGCGAACGCCACGAGCACGGCCGTCATCTTCTGCGAGAGTTCCCGGTCCCACGGGGTCCAGTTCCGTGTTGGACGGAACAGGTTGTACGCGTCCTGCGTGCCGAAGTAGTACGGCACCTCGGACGTGTGGTACGCGCCAATCGTGGCGGTATCCTGGTCGGCGATCTTGACGCCCGGCACGTAGGGGTGCTTGCGTGAGAACACGGTGAGGAAGGCCGGCGACTTGTGGTACTGCGCCTGGAGGCTCGCGCATGCGCACGAGTTGAACAGGCCAGCGCCGTCGTTGGCAGCCTCCTGGGCCACCGCCGGAATCTCCGCGTCCGACGCGACGGGGTAGAGCGTGAGGAACTCCTCCGCGGCGTCTTTGAACAGCTCTTTTGCGGCAGCCTTGTACTCCGCGACGGTCTTGGCGGCCTTCAGGGGGCTGTTCGCTTCGTCGTGCGTGAAGCTGGCGATGATGGGCACGTCGGAGGCGCCGCCGGCCTTCAGGATCGCCTCTTTCGTGTCCGGCATGAAGTAGCCGTCGATGACGCCGCTCGTGCGAACGCCGGTGACGGCTCGTCCAACCTGGAATTCGTTCTGAATCGCCAGAATCCGATCGGCCGGAATCTGGCGCATGTCGTCGAGGCTGGCCGCCTCCAACTGCTTCTGAATCTCGAGGCCGGTGGCCTCGGCCTCGGCGAGCGGTGTGTTCGACGTGGTGTAGTTGCAGGCGCTGAACATCGCGGCGCCGCGGAACAGGCCGCGGGAGCGCGGGCTGAAGATCTGCTGGGCGACCGACCCGGCGCCCGCCGACTGGCCCGAGATGATCACCTTCGCCGGGTCACCGCCGAACGCGGCGATGTTGCGCTGAATCCACTTCAAGGCCGCGCTCTGATCGAGGTAGCCGTAGTTGCCCGAATGGCCTCCCTGCTCCTTGGTCAGTTCGGGATGCGCCATGAACCCGAGCACACCGACCCGGTAGTTGAAGTTGACAAAGACGGCGCCGCGCTTCGCGACCTGTTCACCATCGTAGTTCGCCATCCCGGACGACCCGAGCGTTCCGCCGCCGCCGTAGATGAACACAATGACGGGCAGCCTGGCGTTCGCATCCGATCCCGCCGGGGACCAGATGTTCATGTAGAGGCAGTCTTCGCTGGTTGCCTCCTCACCGAAGTAGTGGTTGATGTTGTGCGGGCGCAGCACCTGGATGCATTCCGGCATCTTGCGATCGGCGTTGTACACGCCCTTCCACGTGATCGGCTGCGCCTCTTTCCACCGCAGCTCCCGAACCGGCGGCTTCGCGAACGGCACGCCCAGCCACGCCTTCACGCCGGAGTCGAGCACGCGGCCATTCACCATCCCGCTGTCGGTCTGAATCAGTGTCGGTGGATCCGATCGCCTGCAACCGCCGACCCCGGCGACGAGAAGGACCAGCAGCATAGCCACGACAAGTCGCGTCAATCGCGCCATGGATGGATCGCAGCCTTTCCACGCGGGCCTGCACGGCCACCACGGACATGCAGCCCCGCACGAGCGCGATTATGCGTGCACGACGGCTTTGGAAACGGGGATGTTACCGTGTCGCCACGGTAGCCGGCTGAGCAGGGAGCCCCGGAGCAGGGCAGGGTTGGAAAGCAAACCGCGATTCGGGGTCGCCGGTGCGTCGGCCGCGGGTCCTGTCCGAGGTGTTCCCTTCCGTCCTCGGCTGAGCTTCGGTGATGTGCCTGCGGGCAAAAGGGAAGCACCTCGGCCACCCGCATCCGACGATCCCGAATCGCGGTCTGCTCGCTAGTCGCGGCCGAACAGGGGCACCCTCGGATCCGGCGGTCCCTGGTTCTTCGTCAGGTGCACGTACCGCGGGTCGGTGCTGGCCGCCATGGACCGCGTGACGCCGGCGAGCACGGCCAGGTAGTAGACGCTGTAGCCCGGTGGGGCTGCTACCAGGTGGTAGCCCTTCCGCAGTGCCACCAGGTCGCCGTCGTGGATCGTCACCGTGTCGTCCTCGGTGCCCGCAGCGTTGTACTGCCGCAGGAGCCCGTAACCGTCGGGGTGGTCGGTCCGGAAGTAGTAGAACTCGTCCATCGCGAGCTCGGCCGGCGGGTTGTGGGTGTCGTGCTTGTGCGGCGGATAGCTCGACCAGTTGCCCGGCGGCGTGTAGACCTCGTTGATCATCAGCCTGTCGGCTTCGTGCTCGGGCTTGATGATGCGGGAGATCTGGCGCGTCATGTTCCCGCCGCCGCGAATCTCACACTCGACGTCTGCCGGGGCGATGACGCGGGGGCGCAGCGTCATCCGCGACGGCGCGCGAGCCTCGGCCAGCTCGACGAGTGTCTCGGCGCGCACCTCGAATGACGTCCGGCAAGGGAGATACACGGCAGAGGGATAGCCGGCGAAGACGTGCGCACGCCGCCCGATGGACCGCGCGCCCTCGCCCCAGTCGATCGTCAGCCGGCCTCCGAGGACGATGAGGGCGACTTCGTGAGACCCGGTGTTCCCCGTCCAGACATCGCCAGCCACCAGCCGCCGAACAGAGAACCCGGTGGTGTCCCATTCGGCGTCTTCGGGCGTGACCGACAGCAGGACGCCCGACTGATTCGGCGGGATGGCCGCTGGCCTGAACAGGAAGCCGTGGTGCTTGTCCATTGGCGTCTGATCATGCCAGAAAGCCGGAGGTTCGCGGACGTGTTACGGTACGGGGACGGTTTCATCCCGCCCGCGAACTCCAGCGGACCGGAAACTTTCGAGGTGGGCAAGCGTTGAGCGAACGGAAAGTGCCTCCTGCCGTGCTGGCGTTGTCGGCCTCGCACTTCGTCACCGACGCCTACACGAGCATCTACGCCCCGCTGCTGCCGATGTTCATCCCCAGCCTCGGCCTGTCACTCGCGCAGGCAGGCACCATCGCCATGGCATTCATGCTGGCGAACTCGGCCGGCCAGATGGTGTTCGGCCCGCTGGCCGACCGCGGGCGGGCGGCGCAGCTGGTGATTGTCGGCCCGTTCCTGGCGGTCGCCGTCCTGAGCCTGGCGGGTGTCGCCACGTCGCCGATGATGCTGGGGACGATCATGGTCGTGGGCAGCCTGGGCAACGCCGCGTTCCATCCGGCGTCCGCCAGCCTCGTGCACAAAGCCGGCGGCCGATTCCCCGGGCTCGCCATGTCGGTCCACGTGACCGGAGGCGCGGTGGGCGGGGCGTTCGGGCCGCTGATCTTCGCCCCCTACGTGCAGTACTTCGGGCTTCACTGGACACCGCTGCTCGCCGTACCCGGGCTGCTCGCGATTGCCTGGATTCAGCGGGCCATTCCCCGTGATACCGTCGGCCCGCGCGTTGCGCACGCGGGTTATGCCGCGCTCCGGCCCTATGCAAGGCCCCTGGCGCTGCTGTGGGGCGCCGTCGTGATTCGCACCGTCGTCTCGCTGGGATTCTCGACGTTTCTTCCGGTGCTGCTGACGGGGCGAGGAATCTCCATCGGCGCGGCAGGCGGCATCATGGGCATCTACGTGCTCGCGGGTAGCGTCGGCGGGCTCGCAGGCGGGCCCGTGGCCGATCGATTTGGCTCGCGGCGTGTGATGGTGTGGTCGCTCCTCCTCTCGGTGCCGCTGCAGCTGGCCGCTGCGTCGCTCCACGGCCCGGCGGCGCTCGTCGCGCTCACACTGGGCGGCTTCTTCCTCGGATCGACGCTGCCGGTCAACGTCACCTACGCGCACATGATCGCGCCCGTCGCCACGGGCACCGTCTCGTCGCTCATGCTGGGGGTCGCGTGGGGGGCGGGGGGAATGGCGGTCCCGCTCGTCGGACTCGTGGGCGATGCGCTCGGCCTGACGCGGGCGCTGCAGATGATCGCGTGGCTGCCGGCGCTCGCGGCGGCGCTCACGATGCTGCTGCCGCCGGACGGCCGCGTCGGGCGGGTCACGGCACGGGTGTAACGGTACGCGGACGGTTACACTGGGCGAGGCTTCCCGCTAGACTTGTACTCTCTGAAGAACTGGGCCCCGATTCCCTGGCACGGGCCTGGCGCCGTTTCTGCACACGTCACTCTGGCAGTGAAGTCATGACCCACAGACCTGGCAGCATGTTGCGTCGACTCCAACCGTTCGCGTTCGGCGTCTTGGGCGTCGTCGTTGCACTCGTGTGCGGAGTTGCCGCGCAGACGGGACAGGTCGTGTTCCCCGAAGCCGAGGGCCGATCGACCCTGATGGAACTCTGCGGCGGCTGCCACGATGTCCGCGCGACCGTCGAAAAACGAAAGACGCAGAAGGACTGGAAGACCTCGGTCGCCGATATGCGTGCGAAGGGGGCGTCGGCCACCGACGACGAGGCGAAGGTGATTGCGGCGTACATGACCCGCTACTTCGGGCTCGTGAACGTCAACAAGGCCGGCGCCGAAGAGATGCAGGCCGTGCTCGGCGTGTCCGAAAAGGAAGCCGGGGCCATCGTGGGCTACCGCGACGCCCATGGCGCGTTTGCAACGCTCGACGACCTGAAGAGGGTCGACGGGATCGACGCCGAGAAGCTCGAACGCGAGAAGGCAAGCATCGTCTTCAGCGGATCCTGACGTCGATGGCGCCAGACTTCCGGGCGGCGTGGGTCGTCTCCATCATCGCCGTCCTCGCGGCCACGCTCGTCTCTGTTCCGGCCGCTTCTGCCGTTCGGCAGTCCGCCGACAGGCACACGGTCTCCGGCATCGTGGTCGACACGTCCGGCGCGCCGGTGCCGGCGGCATCGATCCGCATCGAGCCCGCGCCCGCGGGGGCGGTCGACGTGAAGGCCGGATCGGATGGGACGTTTGCCGCGGCCGGCCTGCCGCAGGGGGCGTACGTGCTCCGCGCTGCCGCGCTTGGCTTCGCGGACGCCATTGAGTCGGTCCTGATCGGCCCGGCCGACGTCGCTGGCGTCAGGGTGGTCCTCCACCCGGCTGGTTTCGCCGAAGCGGTCTCAGTCACGGCGTCGCGGGGCACACAAGCCCTCAGGGATCCGTCGAGCGTCTCCGTCCTGACATCCAGCCAGATCTCGAACGCGGCAGCCGGCGCCATCGACGACGTGTTGCGCGCGACGCCGGGCTTCAGCCTGTTTCGCCGGACATCTTCCCGGGTCGCCAACCCGACCACGCAGGGCGTGACGCTCCGAGGATTGTCGTCGTCGGGTGCCAGCCGGACGGTCGTCCTCGCCGACGGCGTCCCGCTCAATGATGCCTTCGGCGGCTGGGTCTACTGGGATCGTGTGCCGGTGGCCGCGATTGAGCGCATCGAGGTCGTGCGCGGTGCGGCCGGCGACCTGTACGGGGCGGATGCGCTTGGCGGCGTGGTCCAGATGCTGACCTTCGGCGGCGACCGGCCCCGCGTGCGCGTCAGCGTCGATGGCGGATCACGCGGAACCGTTCGCGGCTCGTTGTTCGCAGGCGGGCGGCGGCGAGGGTGGACCGCCGCGGGCGCAGCCGAGTGGTTCCAGACGGACGGAGCGCCGGTCGTGGCGCCTGAGGAGCGGGGCCCCGTGGATGTGCCTGCGACGAGCCGATCCAGTTCGCAATTCCTGGCGCTCGGCTACGCCGCGGACACCTGGCATGCTGACCTGCGAGCCTCGGTGCAGACGGAAAAGCGGGGAAACGGCACGCCGCTGCAACGCAACGACACCTCCTGGCACCAGTTCGCGGCGTCGGCGGCCGGTTCGGCCGGCGGCGGCCTGTGGACGGTTCAGGCCGGCGGCGGCGCGCAGTCGTACTTCCAGACATTCTCGTCGATCAGCGCATCGAGGGACGTTGAACGTCTCACCAGTGATCAGCGGATTCCCACGACCTTCATGAACGGGTCGGCCCAGTGGATCCGACCGTTCGGACGCCAGTCCTTGATCGTCGGCGCCGAAGGCCACCGGACCAACGCAGAAGTACGCGAGACGCGGTACTCGGTGTCCGGTGTGGCAACCGGGCCCATCATCACCGGTGGCGACGAGGATGCCGGAGCCGTCTACGCACGGGTGAACCTGGCCATTCGGTCCTCGGTCTCCCTGAACGCGGGCATGCGAGTGGATCTGTGGCGGCCGGCGTCGCGGGACATGACGCCGCAGAGGGACGGGGCGAACTTCCTCAGCCCGAGGGTTTCCGTGGCGTGGCGTCCGAAGGACCCGCTGGCCGTCCATGGCATGGCCTACGGAGGGCATCGGACGCCCACGCTGAACGAGTTGTACCGAGGTTTCCGCGCTGGAAACACCCTGACCAACGCCAACCCGCTGCTGACGCCCGAGCACTTCGTCGGCGTCGAGGGCGGGCTGCTGCTGTCGCGCCGATCGTCGTCTCTTCGCGTGACGGGCTTCAGCACTCGCCTCTCGGACGCCGTCACCAACGTGACCATTCAGTCGAGCGCGACCCTGACTGTCAGGGAACGTCAGAACACCGATACCGTCCGGGCGTCCGGACTGGAGATCGAAGCGGAGTTGAGGCCGCACCCGACGCTGACAGTTGCAGGCCTGGCAGTGCTGACCGCCTCGCGATTCGTGAAGACGCCGGCGCAACCGGCAATTGCCGGGAATCTCATCCCGCAGGTGCCGCGGTACCAGTTCGGCGCGTCGGTGACGTGGGTCGAGCCCCGGTGGGTCACCCTCACGGCGGCTGCGCGGATGAGCGGCGCCCAGTTCGAAGACGACATGAACACGCTGGAGTTGCGGCGGTTCGTGGTCGTCGACATGTCCGCGACACGCGAGGTTGTGCGGCGCCTGCAGGTGTTTGGTGCCGTCGAGAACCTCTTCGATACCGGATACGACACGGGCCGGACGCCGACCCGGACCATCGGCTGGCCTCGCACCGTGCGGGTCGGGATCCGGTTCTACCTGCCCTGAGCCGTCAGCGGATCCCGACGCCAACCTCTTCCGCCACGAACCGGAGATGCTGCGCCGACTTGGCATGGTCGTCGGCCGTCGCCATGTGCTCGAGCATGATGGACGTCTGCGGAGAGTAACGGTAGGTGAACCGTAACACACGCCGTTTCGCGTGCCGGCCCAGACCTTCCATCCACACAGCTGACGTAGGATGGGAACCGCATTCGCCCTCCCATGTCAGGAACGGAGTCGACCGATGTCGAGTCAGAGGATTCAGCGCCGCGACTTCCTCAAGCAGGCGTCGGCCGTTGCGGGGGCGACGGCCGCGTTCGGTCTGGGCGGCGCACGGATGCTGTCCGCATCCCCGCAGGGAGGACGGCAGCCCGGCCAGCGCACGGGCGGAGCCGCGAAGCGGCAGTTCTCGCTGGCACACCTGACGGTGCTCGGATGCGCGCCGCCCGAAATGACCTATATCGCCGCGCGCGCCGGCTATGACTTCGTCAGCTACCGCCTGATCTACATGGGCCTGGCCGGTGAACCCAACTACGACCTGGCGAACAACAAGGACATGCTGCGGCAGACGAAAACCGCGCTGGCCAGCACCGGTCTCAAGCTGCAGGACATCGAGGTGGCCAGGATCTCCGACGGGCTCGATCCGAAGAAGTACCTGCCGGCGATGGAGACGGCGGCCGAACTGGGCGGCAAGTACGTGCTGGCCAACAACTGGACGACGGACCGGAACTTCGCCGTCGATTGCTTCGCCCAGCTGTGTGACCTCGCCAAGCCGCTCGGGCTGACGGTGGAATGCGAGTTCGTCCCCTTCGCCGCCGGGGGGAAGAACCTGGCGGACGCGGTCGCGCTGCTGCGCGACGCCAGGCGCACGAATTGCGGCGTCCTGGTCGACACGCTCCACTTCTCACGTTCGCGCGTGACGCTCGCCGAGTTGGACGCGGTGCCCCGCGACTGGTTCCACTTCGCCCACGTGTGCGATGCGCCGGCCGAGATTCCAACCACCAACGAGGGGCTGATCCACACGGCCCGCGAGGAACGCCTCTACCCGGGGGAGGGCGCCATCGACATCGCCGCCATCCTCAACCGCATGCCCCAGGTACCGTATTCGCTCGAGATTCCGCACCTGGCACGCGTCAAGGAACTCGGATACGCCGAGCATGCGTTCCGCTGCCTCCAGACCGCTCGCACCTACCTGGAGGCGCACCCGCGTGCGCAGGGATGAGATGCAACCACAACCTCTCCGGGAGAGGTTTTTCCCGACGAACCTCTCCGGGAGAGGTTTTGCTGCGCGCCCCGGCGCCCCCGCGTCTGAGGACAGGAGCCGCGCGATGAAGACCGGAACCCTGATGCTGGCGTGCGTTCTACTCGCGGTGTCTGCCGTCCACGGGCAGATTGTCGAGACTCCGATCCCGGGCGATCCCGTGGCCATCGACACCGGCCTCATCAGTGGGAAAGTCCTGTCTTCGGGCGTCCGCGTCTACCTCGGCGTGCCGTTTGCCGACCCGCCCGTGCGTGAATTTCGATGGCGCGACCCGCAGCCGGTCAAGCCCTGGAAAGGGATCTACCACGCGGATCGCAAGCCCAGCATGTGCATGCAGCAGATGCGGGCCCACGATCTGAATCACTACTTCGGCGAGGAGTCGGCAAGCGAGGACTGCCTCTACCTGAATCTCTGGGCTCCCCCGGCCGCCAGGCCGGGGGAGCGGCGGCCCGTGCTGGTCTTCATCTACGGCGGGGCCTTCGTCCAGGGCACCGCGAACATGGCGAACTACAGCGGCGAGAACCTCGCCAGGAAGGGCGTGGTCTACGTCGCGATGAACTACCGGGTGGGGGCCTTCGGCTTCCTGGCACACCCGGACCTCAGTGCCGAAAACGGGCGGAAGACGTCGGGCAACTGGGGCCTCCTGGACCAGGTCGCGGCCCTCCAGTGGATTCACCGTAACATCGCAAAGTTCGGCGGCGATCCGGAGAACGTCACGATCATGGGGCAGTCGGCCGGGTCGGCCTCCGTGTCGTACCTGCAGTCGAGTCCCCTGGCGAAGGGACTGATCCACCGCGTGTTCGGGATGAGCGCCTCCGCCATCGTTAACGGCGCAGCCGGGCGCACCGCGACGCTCGCGGAGGCCGAGCGCGGCGGCGTTCAGTTCCAGGAAGCGTTGAAGGCGAAGTCGCTGACCGACATGCGCCAGTTGCCGGCCGACGTGATCTACGCCGCCCAGCGCGCCCCTGGCGCGCCACGCTTTCAGCCGGACGTCGACAACTACCTGCTGCCCGCGATGCCGAACCAGATCTTCGCCGCCGGCCAGCAGAACGACGTCCCCGCGATGCTGGGCTACATGCGCGACGAGAGCACGAACGCCCTGCGCACCGCGAAGACGGTGGACGACTACAAGGCGGCGGCCCGGAGATTGTTCGGCGATGCCGCCGATGCGTACCTCGCGCTGTACCCTGTCGCGACCGACGCCGACGTGGCCACGACAGGCGCCACGGCCGCCCGTGAAGCGGGCATAGAATCCACCATGTGGTTCCAGACGCAGGATGCCTATAACATATTCCGGATGACCCGCAGATGGACGCCTTACGACCGCGATCTCTCGGACAAGTTGTCCGATACTCTCATCGCCTTTGCGAAGACCGGCAATCCGAACACGCCGGCGATCGCGTGGCCGCGCTACGATCCGGCGAACGAACAGATGATAGAGTTCGGCGATTCGATTCGCGTCCGTCGGATGAATACCGTCGGACTCGACTTCTTCGCGGCCCACCCGGCTGCCGCTCTCCCTGCGAGCCGTGATCGTTAGCCGGCTGTCGATCATCGCTCGCGCCGCGAATCGCCATGGTTCGCCGTTCACCGTCCGGGGGGCTCCCGGTTGGACGGCTGCGCTGTGCGCGTTCCTGTTGATGATCGGATCGTCCCCCTCCTGGGCGCAGGAGGCCGCCTTGGCGGGCAACCCGCCGTTGTCAAACGCCGCGTCAGAGGCTCCGACGGTCACGCGCGACTCCACGGGCAACGTAACGGTTCGCGCGGTGCGCATCCAGGCTCCGCTGACCATCGACGGCACGCTCGACGAGGAGTTCTACACCCGGATCCCGAAAGTTGACGGCTTCGTTCAGCAGGAACCTCACGAAGGGCAGTCGGCCACCCAGAAGACCGACGTGTGGGTGTTCTACGACGACGTCAATCTCTACGTGGCGGCCCGCTGCTGGAGCACGGACCCCCGCCGCATCGTCGCCAACGACATGCGGCGGGACGGTTCGTCGATTATCCAGAACGACAACTTCGGCGTGCTGTTCGACACGTTCCGGGACCGTCGCAGCGGGTTCATGTTCTACACGAACGCGCTCGGAGCCGTCGGCGACAGTCTGGTCACCGACGAGCGGGACACGAACCGCGACTGGAACACGGTGTGGCAGGTCCGGACCAGGCGGTTCGAGCACGGCTGGACCGTCGAAATGTCGATCCCGTTCCGCTCGCTGCGGTACCCGGGGCCCGGGCCGCAGGACTGGGGCATCCAGTTTCGCCGCATCTGCCGGGGCATCAGCGAGTTTTCGTACCTGACGCCGATGCCGGCATCGTTCGGGCAGCGGGCCATGGTGCACGTGTCCAAGGCCGCCGCGCTTGTCGGACTCGAGGCGCCGCGCGCCGTCCTCAACCTGGAGGTGAAGCCCTACGGGCTGGGGAAGGTCCAGACCGATCTCGGAGCCACACAACCGTACTCGAATGACCCGTCCGCTGCGGGGGGTGTGGACGCAAAGTACACGACCAAGAACGGATTCGTGGCGGACGCGACCTTCAACACCGACTTCGCACAGGTCGAAGACGATGAGCAGCAGGTCAACCTGACGCCGTTCGGCTTGTTCTTCCCCGAGCGCCGCGACTTCTTCCTCGAGGGCGCCGGCGTCTTCGCGTTCGGCGGGGCGAGCGTCAGCCCGCACGTGGGCGGCGGGGGACCGCCGAGCAACACGCCGATTCTCTTCTACAGCCGGCGGATCGGCCTGTTTGAGCACGGCGACGAGGAGATCGACAGCGTGCCGATTCTTGCCGGCGCGCGACTGACCGGGCGGGCGGGCCGCTACACGGTCGGGCTGGTGGACATCCAGCAGCGGGAGGCGCAGGCCGTCGGCGCGCCGGCCACCAACTTCGCGGTCGTGCGCGTCAAGCGGGACATCCTGAAGCAGAGCAGCGTCGGCGCGATCTTCACGAACCGATCCCAGGCCATGAGCGGGCCCGGCGCGAACCAGGCGACCGGCGCCGATGCGTCGTTCACCTTCCTCCAGAACCTGACGATCAACAGCTACTACGCGCGCACGCGCACCGACGGGCACTCCGCAGACGCGGCCAGCTATCGTGGCGACGTGCAGTGGAACGGGGACCGCTACGGCTTCGAGGCCGAGCACCTGACCGTTGAAGACCACTTCAGCCCCGATGTCGGCTTCATGCGCCGCGAAGACTTCCGGCGCAACTTCGGGATGTTCCGGTTCAGCCCGCGGCCGGCCGCTCCCGGCGCCATCCGCAAGTACCAGTTCGAACTCAGCGCCGACCGTTTCACCGACATGACCGGTCGCCTCGAGACGCGGCTGATCCAGGCGCAGACGGGCATGGACTTTCAGAACGGCGACGAGTGGCGGCTCGAACTGACCAGCAACTACGAGTACCTGCTGGAGCCATTCGAGATCGCGCCCGGCGTGGTCCTGCCCGTCGCCGGATACGACTTCAACGAGGTCGAGGGCCGTTACACGCTGGGTCCCCAGCGGCGGATCTCGGGCACCGTGTCGGCCGGAGGCGGACAGTTCTTCGACGGCACCCGTGCCCAGGTCGGCTATCGCGGCCGAATCGAGTTGACTCCCCAACTCAGCGTCGAACCAGGCGTGGCGCTGAACAACGTGTCCCTGGTCGAGGGCGCCTTCCTGAGCAAGCTACTGACCGCTCGCGTCACCTACAACGTTTCTCCACGCATGTCGCTCGGCGGGCTCGTCCAGTACAACTCGACCGGCAGCGTGATTGGCGCGAACGTGAGGTTCCGGTGGGAGTACAGCCCCGGCTCCGATCTGTTCGTCGTCTACAACGAAGGCCGGGACACGTCACTCGGCATCGGCCAATCGGACCTGCGGAACCGGACGGTCGCGCGCTCTCCAGGCTGGCATCGCGCGCGCACGACACATAACCCGCCCCGACCGTGCGGGCGAAACTCTCCGCGTCGTAGGACGGCAGCACGCTGTTGGCGGCGTTCCCCATCGCCGTGCGCTGGAACTGCGCGATCTGCGCGAGTTCTCCGTCGCGCAGCAGGCAAACGACGGGCGCCGCGCCGCAGGACGACGCCGTGAGCAGTTCGAGCCCGGTCATGAGAAACGCACCGTCGCCCGCCAGCGCAATGACGTCTCGATCGGGGTTCGCGAGCTTTGCACCGATCGCGGCGGGCACTGAATAGCCCATACACGAAAAGTCCACCGGCGCGAGGAAACACCCGGGCGCGTCCAGGCGCAGGTGTTCCATCGCGAGAAACGTCCCGTTGCCGCTGTCCGTCGTGTAGATGGCGTCTGGGGCCAGTCGCTGGAGCGTCGCGAAGAACGCTGCAGGCGTCACGCGCGCCTCACTCGGTTCGCGCAGCCACACGTTTCGCACCAACCGGTGGCCGTTGGCAATCTGCTCGGCCGCTTCGCCCCACTGCCCGCGATCGTCGACCAGCGGGAGGATCGCCTTGACGAACGCGGCGGCGTCCATGGCGATCGCCAGCGTCGCGGGCACGTTTCGGTTGAACACGTCCGGGTTGATGTCGACGTGAATCACGGTGGGCGGACGCGTCACGCCGTAGCTGCCCGTGCCGACCTCGCTGAAGCGCACGCCGATCGCCAGCATCACATCGCACGCGCCGGGCACGTCCCGGAGGGGCCCCGGCACCGTCGCGCCCATCCCGTTCCAGACCCAGAGCGGATGATGCTCGGGGAACACGCCCTTGCCCTGCACGGTGGTCGCCACGGGCGCGCCGAGCCGTTCCGCCAGTTCAACCAGGGCCGAGCCCGCGCCACGCGCGCCGTGACCGACGTAGAGCAACACCCGCCTGGCGTCGTTCACCAGGCGCGCCGCGCGCTCGATGCCGGCCGGCGGGATCTCCGGAACGGCGCTGTCCTCCGCGGCCGGCGCCCTGGCGGGCACGCCCACCTCGTGCGTCAGCATGTAGAAGTCGGCGGGGATTTCGACGGCCACCGGCCCGGGCGTGCCGGCGACCGCGAGGTCGAATGCCTGCCGCACGGTGTCGTAGATGTCGTCCGGTGTCGCGGGCCGCAGCACGGCCTTTGTCACGGGCCTCAGCAGCGCCGCCTGGTCGATGTCGTGCAACTGGTATGCGCGGCCCGTGTCGCTCCGGATACCGCACGCGAGGACGACGAGCGGAATGCCGTCGAGCAGCGCCTCGGCCACGCCGGACAGGCAGTGCGTGACGCCCGCGCCCGGCACCACGTTGACCACCCCGACGGACGCCGATGACCGGGAGACGCCGTCAGCCATGAAGCCGGCACTCTGCTCGTCGGTGATGAGCACCGCGGTGACTGCCTCGGAGCGATCGAGGGCGTCGTACAGCTCGATATTGTGCGTGCCCGGGATGCCGAACGCGAAGCGCGCGCCCGCATCCTCGAGCGCCCGCACGACCAGTTCCGATCCGCGCAGCTTCATAGGGCCTGGGCTCGCAGCGTCGGCCACTCGCGTCGCACGCGCTCCGCGACGCGGTCGGCGAGGGCCATGACGGTCACGTACGGATTGATTTCCGCGCAGCGCGGGAACAGGCTGGCGTCGGCGACGAAGAGCCACGGCTGCCCGTGCACCTGTCCCCAGGTGTCGGTCACCGAGTCCGCTCGCGCCGCGCCCATCCGGCAGCCGCCCATCGGGTGCGCGCTCGAGATCGTCACGGTGCCCAGCCGGAAGCCGCCCTGGGGGATGAGATCGTCGATGCGGGGCGCGTCCGACGCCTCGATGAAGAACTGCGAGGCGGCGGGGGCGTGCACGCGGGCAGCGCCCGCCGCGAAAAAGACACGCGCTGACGCCCGCATGGCCATGACAAACGCACGTCGCACGCGGTCGCTGAACGCGTACCGCACCACCGGCTGGCCGCGGCGATCGACGGTCACCCGGTTGTCCGCCTCGGGCGGATCGATCGCGAGCACGAGGATCATCTGCAGCCGATCCATCGCCGCCATCATCCGGCTGTGCTCCTCGCCGAACCCCGTCAGGCTCTTCGCGGTCGTGAACGGGAAGTACATGCAGGTTTCGAGCAGGAACCCGTCGGATTCCGCGAAGTGGTCACAGTAGTAACTCTTCGGGTGGCCGGCGTAGTTCGTGATCGGCTGGTCGTGTTGCGCCACCAGAATCAATGCCGGGTGGCAGGTGAAGTACCGGCCGAGGGCCGGCAGACGCTTGCCGAAGCCGGATCGCAGCAGCAACGCGGGCGATCCGATGGCGCCGCCCGCCACGACGACCGCCTTGGCGCGTACCCGATACTCGCCATCTGGCCACGCCGAGGGTTCGCCGACGGCGCTGCCGGTCACGGTCGCGACGACGGCGCGGTCCTCGATGCGATCGACCCGGCAGTTGGTGACGACCTCCACGCCTTGTCGCTCGGCCTCGGGCAACTGCACCCGATGGGTGCCCATCTTGGCGGCGTTCGGACAGCCCAGGTTGCAGAGCCCGGCGCCCTGGCAACCCCTCAGGTTCAAGGGGAACTGCTCCACGCGATAGCCCAATTGCTCGCAGCCTTCACGGAACAGGCGGTTGTTGTCGTTGATGTCGCGCTCGTCGAGGAGGTGGACGCTGTTCTCGGCCAGGTACTTCTTCGACCGCCTCAGCACGTCGTTGTGCGAGAGATCGGGGAGGCCCCATCGTTTGAGCGTCGGCTCGGTGATGGTCAGCGACGTCCCGGTGTAGACCACGGTCGAACCGCCGCAGGCTCTTCCGAACGCGAGCGTCATCGAACGGTCGGCGGTCAGGAAGCCGCCCTCCTCCGTGTAAAGGCGGCTCGCCATCTCGACTTCGCGGCCGGTGAACTCGTCGTCTCTCAGCTTCGGGCCCGCTTCGAGCACGAGGAGGCGCACCCCGGCCGCGCACAGCGGCGCCAGTTCCTTCGCGACGGTGCCTCCGCCCGCGCCCGACCCGATGATGACGATGTCAGCGTCGCGTTCGAGCATGGAGCACCGCGTTGCCGCTGGTGGATGGCGTATACGCGATGGACGGGCCGAGGTCAGGCCGTCCGTAGTAGCCGAGCATGACCAGCGTGCGCACACCCCAGAACCCGCTGCGGAAGCGCAACACGTCGCAGCGCTGAAACCAGCGAAGCGCGGCGTCCTGGGCGGATGGGGGCAGATGATCGAGCGGACGGCCGTAGCGAAGCGCGGGTGCCCAGCGGAGGATCAGCAGGAACAGCGAGAACTGCCGTCGCATCGCCGCCGGCCGGGTGGCCAGCGTGCCGTCGATAAGCTGGAGCATCACGCTGTGATCGGCAGCCGTCATCGCCGCCGCCGCCGGCACGAGGCGCAATGCGAGTGCGAGCATGAATGTCCGCTGCGATGGTGAAAGCACGCCCACGTCGTGCATTATCCCGCGAGCGGCTGCAGCAGTCGAACTTATAGTGGCGCGGGTTCGCATGCGCCGGCCGGTCCGGAAAAGGCGGTACACTGACGCGGTGGATCCGAATGACGCAGGGCGTGACGACGCCGTCGTCGCCCGGTGGATCGAGGCGCTCGAGGCGCGGCATCTCGCCGACCTGCGACCGGTCGAGATCGCCCGGGCGCTGCGGGCGCTGTCGTCCGCCTATGTCGAGCGGCGTGACCGGCTGGGCCACGGCGCGGCCCTGGACGGCGCCGGCAAGCGAGCGGCCTTCGCCCTCTTCTACGGGCCGCTTCACTTCCTGATGGTCCAGTCGATTGTCGGCGCGCTCGGTGCCGACGCCGGCCCGCCGGGCCTCATCGTCGATCTCGGGTGCGGGACCGGCGTAGCCGGTGCGGCCTGGGCGCTCGCGTGTACGCCGCGCCCGCGCATCGCCGGCTTCGATCGGCACCCGTGGGCAGCCGACGAGGCCCGCTGGACCTGCAAGGCGCTCGGGCTCGACGCCGACGTGCGCTGCGCGGACGTCGGGCGCGTGCGCGTGCCGTCGCGCGCCTCGGCGATCGTCGCCGCGTTCACCGTCAACGAGCTGCCGGACGAGACGCGCGACCGCATGCTGCGCGAGTTCGTCGCCGCGCACGCCCGCGGCGCGCGCGTCCTCATCGTCGAGCCGATTGCCAGGACGAGCGTGCCGTGGTGGGACGGCTGGCGCACCGCGTTCGTGGCGGCGGGCGGGCGTGAAGACCTGTGGCGTGTTCCCGCCGATTTGCCAGACGTGGTCGCGCGCCTGGACCACGCCGCCGGCCTCGACCATCGCGAACTGACCGCGCGCTCGCTATACTTGGGCGTTCACTGACATTGCGTGGTCCGCTGCCGGAGGGAGACTCGTGCGCACAGCCACCTGGTTGACCGTTCTTCTCGCGTGCCTCGTCGTCGCGCCCGCGACCGCTGCGGAATATCCCTCGCCGGTCCAGGGCGATTACGTCGTGAAGGACTTCGCCTTCAGCAGGGGCGGGGCGCTGCCCGGGTTGAAGATGCACTACCGCACCCTGGGCCAGCCGCGGAAAGACGCATCGGGGACCGTCCGCAACGCCGTGCTCGTGCTCCACGGCACGACGGGGTCGAGCGCACAGTTCCTGCGCCCGGATTTCGCAGGCGAGCTGTTCGGTGCCGGCCAACTGCTCGACGCGACGAAGTACTTCATCGTGCTGGTGGACAACATCGGCCACGGCCAGTCGAGCAAACCCAGCGACGGCCTGCGCGCGACGTTCCCGCACTATGGGTACCGCGACATGGTCACGGCGCAGTACCGGCTGCTGACCGAAGGGCTCGGTGTGAACCACCTGCGCCTCGTGATCGGGACGTCGATGGGCGGGATGCACGCGTGGCTGTGGGGCGAGATGTATCCGGACTACGTGGGCGCACTGATGCCGCTGGCGAGCGTACCGGCCCAGATCTCTGGACGCAACCGGATGTGGCGCCGCATTGCGATCGATGCGATTCGCACGGATCCGGCCTGGCAGGGCGGCAACTACGCCACGCAGCCGGGCGGTTTGCGGCTGGCCGCCGGCGTGCTGGCCCTGGTCAGCAGCAATCCGGTCCTGCGCCAGCAGGAGTCGCCGACACTCGCCGCGGCCGACACCTGGTTCGACAACTACGTGAGCACCTACGTCAGGACGGCCGACGCCAACGACGTGCTGTACGCGCTCGAGGCGTCGTGGGACTACGATCCCGAGCCGGCGCGCGAGACCATCCGCGCGCCGCTCGTCGCGGTGAATTCCGCGGACGACCTGGTGAACCCGCCGGAGCTGGGCATCCTGGAGCGTGAGATCACGCGCGTGCCGAAGGGCCGCGCCGTCGTCATTCCGCTGAGCGGCGAGACCCGCGGCCACGGCAGCCATACCGTCGCGCCGCTCTGGAAGCCATACCTCGCCGAACTGCTGCGCGCGTCGGAGCGGTAGGGCATGCGTCAGGCGGGCGTCCCGGGAGGATGGGTGCGACGTGGCGATGATTGAGATTCGCGAAGTCCGATCGGACGCCGATCTGAAGCGGTTCGTGGCGTTTCCGGACGTGCTCTACCGGAATCACCCGCACTATGTCCCGAAGCTGGTCGGCGAGGAACTGAGCACGCTTCGCCGCGACCGGAACCCGGCGTTCGAGTACTGCGAGGCGCGGTACTGGATGGCATACAGGGACGGGCAGCCGGCCGGCCGCATCGCGGGCATCATCAGCCAGCGGTACATCGAGACGTGGCAGCGGTCCCGGGTGCGCTTCGGGTGGATCGACTTCGTCGACGACGCCGAGGTGGCGGGCGCGCTCCTCGGGGCGGTCGAGGACTGGGGCCGGTCGCGCGGCCTCACGGAGATCCACGGGCCGCTGGGATTCTGCGACCTGGATCGCGAGGGCATGCTCGTCGAGGGGTTCGATGAACTCGACATGCTGATCACGAACTACAACTTTCCGTACTACCCGGCCCGGCTCGAGCGTCTCGGCTACGAGAAGGACGTCGACTGGATCGAGTTCGAGGTGCCCGTGCCGGCGGCGATGCCCGACAACGTCGATCGCCTCGCCCGCGTGGTCCTCGAGCGGTCGAAGCTGCGGCTGCTCGAAACTCGTCACCGGCGCGACCTGCTGCCGCACGTGTCGGGCGTCTTCGCGCTGGTCAATGCGGCCTACAAGGACCTCTACAGCGTGGTGCTGCTCACGGATCGCCAGGTGCAGGCGTACACGAAGTCGTTCTTCGGGTTCATCAACCACGAATTCGTCAAGATCATCCTCGATCGCGAGGGCCGCGTGGCCGCGTTCGGCATCGCGATGCCATCCTTGTCGAGAGCGCTGCAGAAATGTCGGGGGCGCCTGTTCCCGTTCGGGTTCATCCACATCCTGCGTGCCATGAACGCTGCGGATCGGCTCGATCTGCTGCTGATTGCCGTACGGGCAGATCTGCAGAACAAGGGCATTCCCGCGGTCATCATGAACGGATTCTGGAAGCCGTGCCTGGCGCACGGCATCAGACATGCAGAGACCGGACCGATGCTCGAGACAAACGAGAAGGTCCTGGCGATGTGGCCGCCCTTTCACCCGCGCCAGCACCGGCGTCGCCGGTGCTTCCGCAAGGCCCTGTGACGGATGATGGCTGCCTGGGGGATCGCGCGGCGCCTCTGCGCGGTTGACGTCCTGACGATGGTCGTCGCCACCGTCGCGGGCGCGAGCGCCGGGGTGCTGGCTGCCGGGCCTCCTGAAGCGCTTCCGGTGTCGCTGGTGTGCGCGGCCATCGTCTGCGGCGTGCCGCTCCTGGCGTGGGTACGGACGTACCTCGACCTTGCCGTCATCCGCGTCGTCCACGACTGGTCGCTCGCGCTCGTCGTCTACCCGGTGTACCGGAGCGTGCTGGTCGTCACGCGGCTCAGCCACGGCGACAGGCTCTGGGACGGGTGGCTGATGGCTGCCGATCGCCGGCTGTTCGGAATGGACCCCACGATCTGGCTGCAGCCCATTGCGTCCCCGGCAGTGACGGAGGTGCTGCAGGTCGCGTACGCGTGTTTCTACGTGTTCTTCCTTGCTGTCGCCGCCGAGCTGTACGCGTCGGGACGGGAGGCGCGCTTTCGCCAGTGGGCGTTCGTGTGTGGCTTTGGCTTCTACCTGCTGTACGTCGGTTACCTGAGCATGCCGGCAATCGGACCACGGTTCACGCTCACCGACTCTGCGGCGATCGCGCGCGAGTTGCCGGGGATCTGGCTCACGCCATGGTTGCGGTCGATCATCGACGGCGGGGCAGGGGTTCCGACCGGGGTGCCGGACACCATCGCGATCGAGTTCGCCGCCCGCGATGCGTTTCCGAGCGGTCACACGATGATGACGCTCGTGGCCATCGCCTGGAGCTGGCGGTACCGTCTTCGCGTCCGATGGCCAATAACGATTATTGGCGCACTGCTGATCGTGGCGACGGTCTACCTGCGGTACCACTATGTCGTGGACGTGCTGGCCGGGGCCATCCTGGCGGGCGTCTGCCTGGCCATCGCGCCTCGGGCGCACGCATGGCTGGCGTGGCGCCTCGGCACGCTCGACGCCGACCCGATGCGCTGAGCGACCGGGCGGCGTCGCCGGCCGCCAGGCTGGAGGGAGCCCGGCGACCGGCCGTCACGAGGTCAATCGTCTACTTCAGCTGAATCTGGCCGCCGCTGTAGGCCTGGCCTGTCTTGCGGCTCGTCACCGTCACGGCGTAGTAGCCGGCCGCGAGTCCCTTCGTCTGCCAGTTGAACTGCCAGGTGAAGGTGGAACTGGAGTACTGGAACGAGCTGCTTCCAGGGCTCTCCGGCGTAAACGTCGTTGTGGCGCCGGAAGGGCCCGTGATGGTGATCAACGGGAGCGCATCAGCCGAGTTCACGGCCGTTCCGCCAAGTGTCCATCGCCAGGAGAGCGGGAGGGAACTGCCGAGTTTGGCGGCGGTTCCGGACGGCGGCGGCAGGTTCTTGACGTTCAGGAACCCGTACTGCAGTTGCACCGTGACGGTGAAGGAACCGCTCACCCGGTTGCCGGCCCAGTCGGTGGCCGTGCAGGTGACAGGGGTAGTTCCAATCGCAAACGTCGCACCAGACGAGGGCGTGCAGACCGGTGTCACCGCCCCGCCGACCAGGTCAGTCGCCGACGCCGTGAACGAAACCACGGCGCCAGACGCCGACGAGGCCGCAACCGTCAATGGGGCGGGAAGCGCCAACACCGGCGGAGTCGTGTCGCGGACCGTCACGACGAACGACGCCGTGCCCGTGTTGCCGGCGCTGTCCGCCGCCGCGCAGGTAACGGAGGACGCGCCGAGCGGGAAGATGCTGCCCGATGCCGGCGTGCAGACCGGCACGAGGCTCCCGGCGACCGCGTCGAGAGCTGAGGCCGAGAAGGTTGCCGGCGCGCCCGTCGGGCCCGCCGCCTCGACCGTGATAGCCGCCGGCACGGTCACAACCGGCGCGGTCGTGTCGCGGACCGTCACCGTGAACGTGCCCGTTGCCGTGTTGCCCGCACCGTCCGTCGCCACGCAGGACACCACCGTGGAGCCCAGCCCGAACGTCGATCCGGACCCCGGGAGGCACGACACGGTCACGCCACCGGACAGCGCATCGTCGCCCG
>JAPKZP010000316.1 GCA_026393735.1 Acidobacteriota bacterium | reverse complement strand
TGCTGCTCGAGGCCGGCGTGCGCCTCGCGCGCGGCCGCGCCATCGGGTACCTGGCCGGCGGCGCCGTTGCCGTGTCGTGGTCGATGGTGCAGCGCATCCTCAACGCAATGATCTCCTTCGGCACCGATGTCGTGCGGCTTTATGTCGATGCCTACCAGTTCGCGGCAAAGTCCCTCGGCGTGCCGTCGTTCGGCCCGTTCGACCTGATCGCGACACTGATCGCCCTCGAATGCGTCGCGGGCGTGGCGGCCGCCGCGACGGGGCTGCGAATCGGGCGCAGCGCCAGTCTCGCGGCTGCGGGGCCGCAGGCAGCAGGAACGGCCGAGCCGCTCTTCCCCGGGCCTCCGATTGTCGCCGAAGGGACGTGGTCCCTCGCGCGCCTGGCGGCCGTGAGCGTCACGCTCGTCGGCGGCATGCTTGCTCTCGGATGGCTGCCGCTCTGGCTGGCCGCGCTCCTGGTGGCGGTGTTTGCCGCGTTCGTGCTCCGCACGTATCCCCGCGCGGTCAAGCGGATCCAGCGCCTGTCGCTCTGGCTGGAACTGGCTGCGGTCATGCTGTTCGCCGGCCTCGTCTTCGGAGGTGTCAGCCATGGCCTCAGCGGAATGGTCGACGGACTGGCTGCCGGTGCCGCCATGGTGCTGCGCGCCACCATGGTGCTCTTCGGCTTCACCGCCGTGTCCGTCGAGCTGCGCAACCCGTCGATCCTCGCCTTTGTCGAGCGACGCAAGCTGCGCGGGCTGTCGGACGCGCTGGGCGTGGCCTTTGGCATCCTGCCGGCGTTCACGGCCAGCCTCTCATCCGGGCGCCAGCCGTGGCGGCAGCCGGGCCGGGTGATCCTGGACCTGCTGCAACTGGCGAACGGGCTCGTGCTGGCCGATGGACGCGCCACCCGATGCCGTGCCGTGGTCCTCCTGTCGGGATCGACCGGTTCGGGCAAGACGACCCTGACGCAGGCTGCGATCGGACGACTGCGCCAGGCAGGCGTGCGCGTTGGCGGGATCCTCGCGCCTGGCCTGCTCGAGTCCGGCCGCCGGACGGGCTTCGACATCGTCAACCTGGCGACCGGCGAACACACAGTGCTGGCCCGTGAGCAGCAGAACGTGGCGGGACGCCACGCGCGCTGGAGCCGCTTCGCGTTCGCGCCGGAAGGCCTCGCCCTCGGGCATCGCGCCCTCGGCGACGGCATCGGCGAGGCCGACGTCGTCATCGTCGACGAGGTCGGACCGTTCGAGCTGTCCGGCGGCGGCTGGGCCGACGCCCTCGACACCCTCACGCGCACCTTCAGGGGCGCGCTGCTGCTCGTCGTCCGGGATTCGGTCGTCGACGCCGTGCGGGCGAGATGGGGCACGCCGGACACGGTCGTGTGCGACGTGGACCGCGACAGCGCGGAGCGGATTGCCGGCCTGCTGGACGGGCGCGCGATGCCGCCGGCGGCCCGATGAAACGGCCGGCCGGCCGACATGTGACCCAGTGCGGAATACTGCAGGGCGACGGTCTTCTGCGCCGATCCGCGACGTAAACGCCTGACACGCACCGTCGTAGGTACGCTCAAGTCGGTGTCGGCCGCTCGACGTGACGAGCTTCCGGCTGCTGCACGTGGAGGGCATCATGAAGCGGGCTGCGTACGCGGGTCTCGTCGCCATGGTGGTGGGATGCGCGGTTATCCCTGGATCCGGGCAGGCACCCGGTTCGCCGACGGACGTCGACGCGCGCGTCACCGCGTTCCTCGAGCAGCATCGCAACGACTGGCACGACCTGAACGTGCCCGAGAGCGACGGCCAGGTGCTCCGCGACCTCGTCGTCAAGGGCGGTTTTACGCGCGCGCTGGAGATCGGGACATCCACCGGCCGATCGGGCATCTGGATCGCGTGGGGCCTCTCGAAGACCGGGGGCAAGCTCACCACGATTGACATCGATCCCGACCGCCACAGCGAGGCCGTCCGGAACTTTCAGGCGGCCGGGCTCGCGGCCCTCATTGACGCCCGTCTGGCCGATGCCCACGACCTCGTACCGACGCTGCCCGGCCCGTTCGACTTCGTCTTCATCGACGCGGACAAGGACTGGTACACGAACTACGCCAAGGCGGTGATTCCTAAGCTGACTGTCGGCGGGTGCCTGACCGCCCACAACGTCTACGTGGGCCCCGGCCGCCGCGGCGGCGGCGTGACGGGCGACTTCTACGCCTACATCACGAGCCTGCCGTTCATGGAGACCACTGTCACGCCGGGTGGCGTCGCCATCAGCTACAAGCGCCGCGAGAAGTAGCTGGCGACGAATCGTCACGTCTGACGGGCCCCGGAGCAGCAAGCTCTCTCCAACGTTTGGCGCAGCGGCTCTGCTGCAGGACTCCAATCGAGACGAAGTACGATCTGCTAACCCAGGTTGCGTGGCAGACGGCAGAATCTGCGACCTGCACAATTCAAACGCTGAAGCATGGCACGGTTGCCTTCCCCTCCGGCGACTCCCCCGAGTGGCGTCGATCTTGCTATGCTGTAGCCAACAACTCATGTCTGCTGAAGCCAGAAAACGGCGTGGTGCTTACTACACCCCAGAGGACGCAGTGGCGGCACTGGTCCGCTGGGCAGTCCGGCGCCAAAGCGACCGGATGCTAGACCCATCCTGCGGCGACGGGCGGTTCCTCGCACTTCACGGCAGAAGCGTTGGCGTGGAGCAAGATCCTGCGTCGGCCGTGGAAGCTAGCAGGAGGGCTCCGCGGGCCGACGTTCACTCGGAGGACTTCTTTTCGTGGGCGCTTAAGACGCATGAGCGATTCGATTGCGCAGCGGGGAACCCTCCGTTCATTCGATACCAAACCTTCGCCGGTGAAACCCGATCCCGCGCGTTGCGGTACTGCGAAATGCAGGGAGTCACGTTCACCGCCCTGACTTCGTCGTGGGCGCCTTTTCTGGTGGCGGCAGCCTCCCTTCTGAAGCCGGGCGGCCGGATGGCCTTTGTAGTACCCGCCGAGGTCGGGCACGCACCGTACGCCCGGCCGCTCCTCGAGTTTCTAGCCCGCAATTTCAAGAAGACACAATTCGTTGCCGTCAAAGAGAAGATCTTCCCTGATCTTTCGGAGGACGTATGGCTGCTCTATGCCGAAGGGTACGGTTCCGAGAGTAGCGACTTTCTCCTGACTCCACTTGAGCGCTTCACATATCGGGAGACCCCGCCCCGTGCTGGAATCCGGGTCCCCGTTGAAGAGTGGAGGGCATGGCATGGACGACTCCGACCCTTCCTGCTCGCGTCGGATATACGGGCTCGCTATCAGGCGATGACACGCGATTCCGAGACGAAGAGGTTAGGCGATCTCGCTCGCGTCGGGATCGGCTACGTGACCGGAGCCAACGAATTCTTTCATCTCAGGCCGTCGACGGCGCAGGACCTTGGGATTCCGGGCGAGTGTCTGCGCACGACTGTCCGGAACGGACGGGCTCTGACTGGGCCAGCCGTAACCAAGGCCAACGTCAAGGCGTGGATCGCGGCCGACCAACCGGTACTCCTGCTCAGGCTGGATTCGACCACCCCGGTTCCACGTTCGGTTAGAAAGTACCTCGACTCTGCGGCGGGCCAGGATGCTCGCCAGACCTACAAGTGCAGGAACCGCAAACCGTGGTACGTCGTTCCAGATGTCCACGTTCCAGACGCGTTTCTGACCTACATGAGTGGAAACGGCCCAGCTCTTGTGTCGAACCCGGCTCATTGTGTCGGCACGAATTCAGTCCACACGGTGCGAATGAAGAACGGCACCGATCTGGCAACGCTGTTGAACATGTGGAATGGCCCGCTACGTGAACTGAGCTGCGAGATTGAAGGGCACCCACTTGGCGGCGGGATGCTGAAGATCGAACCCCGTGAGGCTTGCAGGATTGTCCTCGGACATCCTGCTCAGTGGTCGCTATCGGACGATGAGGCTGTGCGACAGGGACTATCGACTCTGCGGTCGTGGAGGCATTGTGACTCCTAGAGAATCTGCTGAGGTCTGTCAGTGGGTAAGTCTCAAGGAGGCGCTCTCAGCCTTCGTGCGGGCGGAACATGGCACTCAGGGACAGCGGCACATCAAGAGCATGCATTGGTATGTCGCCTGTCGACTCGTCCTGGAGGGCGGTTTCCACCCGGACCGGATCACCCCGCGGCCGCCGTTCATGGTGACGCAACGAGGCCGAGCCAACGTGTTGCACTATGAACCTGAGTCAGCCCGAGGCGGCGAAGCCACCGTATTCGGAGGATTGAAGACCAAGGACATTGACGTCGTCGTGAACATCCCCGCCCTGGGCCCCTGTCTGGCGGTCTCAATGAAGGGGACACTCAACGCATTCAGGAATCTCACGAATCGCCTGGAAGAAGCTGTAGGAGACTGCACTAACATCCACGTCTCCTATCCGGCTCTCGTCTATGGATTCCTGCACCTGTTTCGTGCCAACAGGCCTGGGCCGACGCCGCCTGGCAGCGACATTGAGGCAGACGACCAAGGAAACGTTCAGCACAAGGACCTCGCTGTTTACGCCGATGGATCCGTGACTGACTTTATCCGGAATTACGAGCAGGCCATGGCGAGGCTGACCGGACGCCAGGATTTGCGGGACGACGTGAGCCGCTACGAGGCTATCGGATTGGTTTTGGTGAGTCCGTATCTCCAGAATCTCGGCGAGGTCCTGACTGGATTGCCATTCAGAGCACAGTCCTTGTCGTTCGCCGGTTTCTTCGAAGCCCTCTATCAGCAGTATGAGCTTCGATTCGTGTATGGCGCAGCCAACCTCCGCAGCAGGACACAACGACTCACGTGGAGTCCTGACTCGCCGGCGCTTGAGAGTCCATTGATCTCCGAGTTCACGCCCCGGACATCGGTTTCCGAGGACTGACCTCCGCGACTAGCGCCACGCGCAGTGCACGGCCCGTATGCGAGTCCGCGCACGCGGCCACCGCCGCTGGCGTGCCAGAGACCACGCCCCGTCCACCCTCTTCTCCGCCTTCCGGCCCGAGGTCGATTACCCAGTCAGCCCGCCGGATGAGGTCGAGATCGTGTTCGACGACGATCAGGGAGTGGCCGGCGGCGATCAACTGGTCGAACACGGCCAGCAGCCGTTCGACGTCCACCGGGTGCAGGCCCCGGGTCGGTTCGTCGAACAGGTACAGCGTCGTGCCGGTTCCGCGATCGAGCAGCGCGCCGGCGAGCGCAAGACGCTGCCGCTCGCCGCCAGAGAGCGTCCGCGTGGGCTGGCCCAGCCGCACGTA
>JAPKZP010000757.1 GCA_026393735.1 Acidobacteriota bacterium | reverse complement strand
TCGGGCGCCGGCGTCGTGCACATCGTCAAGAACTACACCGGCGACGTCCTGAATTTCGAAACGGCCGCCGAAATGGCGGAAGCAGAAGGCGTGCAGGTCCGCACGGTGCTGGTGAACGACGAGGCCCTGCGCTCGTGCGCCACGGCCATGCGGGACGTGGAGGGCAAACGGGTCGTCACGATCGAGGGCCTGGCGCCCGACGGGCGCCTCCATCCGATTCAGGAGGCGTTCGTGAAGCACCTGGGCTTCCAGTGCGGCTACTGCACGCCGGGCATGATCCTCGGCGCGTACGCCTTGCTGCACAAGAACCCCCGCCCGACGCACGCGCAGATCCTGGCCCACATGGACGATCACCTGTGCCGGTGCGGGTCGCACGTCCGGATCGTCCAGGCGGTCGAAACCGCGGCGGTGGCGATGAAGGGGGGCGCGCGATGATCTGCGACGCTGACGGCAACGAACTCGTCGTGGACGGCCCGACCACGTTCCCGGTGGGACGCCGCGATTTCCTGAAGCTGACGGGCACCGGCGTGCTGGTGCTGATCGCGGTCGATCCCTCCGCCGCTTCCCAGGAAACCGCCCGGCCCCAGACCGGCCGCCAGGGCTACCCGACCGAACATGGGCACGTTCGGGTCGCTCAGCATCCGCGCGTTCGGGCCGGTGCTGCGCGATGCGGCGGCCATGGCGCGCGGCGTCCTGCTGCAGCTCGCGTCGGAACGCCTGCAGGCGCCGGTCGACCGCCTCGCGGTGAAGGCCGGCGTGGTGGCGGCCGCCGGCGATCCCGCGAAGACGGTCACGTACGGCCAGCTGACCGAGGGCAAGCGCATCGAGCGCACTCTCGAGTCGAAGCCGGCGGTCAAGCCGGTAAAGGCATTCACGATCGTCGGCACGTCTGCGCCCCGGCGCGATGCGCGCGACAAGGTCACCGGCAAGGCGACGTACGCCGGCGACATCGTCCCGGCGGGAGCGCTGCACGCGCGCATCCTGCGGCCGCCGGCGCACGGCGCGGTGCTGGCGCAGGTTGACACGTCCGCCGCGGAGAAGCTGCCCGGCGTGCGCGTCGTTCGCGACGGCGACATGGTGGCCGTGCTGCACGAGCATCGCGATGAAGCCGACAGAGCGCTGGCGCTCGTGAAGGCGCAGTTCACGCGCAACGACCCGCCGGTGGACAATGCGACCATCTTCGAGCACCTCGTGAAGAACGCGCCGCAGGGCCAGACGGCTGCGTCCGGCGGCGACGTGACGGCTTTTGCGGATCCGGCGGCCCAGGTGTTCGAGCACACGTACTACGACAGCTACATGGCGCACGCGCCGATGGAGACACACTCGGCCGTGGCCGCCGTCGAGAACGGCAAGGTCACCGTCTGGGTGGGGACGCAGACCCCGTTCCCGGTGAAGAACCAGATCATGCAGGCGCTGCGCCTGCCCGCCGAGAAGGTCCGCGTCATCACGCCGTATGTCGGCGGCGGGTTCGGCGGCAAGTCCGCGTCGCGCCAGGCGGTCGAGGCGGCAAGGCTGGCGACGCTGACGGGCAAGCCTGTCCGCGTCGTCTTCAGCCGCGAGGAGGAGTTCTTCTACGACACCTTCCGGCCTGCCGCGGTGATGAAGATTCGGTCGGCCCTCGACGCATCGAAGGCCATCGTCCTCTGGGACTACCAGGTGTTCGCGGCCGGCGAACGCGGGGCGGCGCACTTCTACAACATCCCGAACCATCGCACGATGGTCTACGGCGGATGGAGCGGCGGGGGCCAGGCCGGGTATCACCCCTTCGCCATCGGTCCGTGGCGGGCGCCCGGCGCCAGCACCAACGCGTTCGCGCGCGAGTCGCACATCGACGTCATGGCGGCGAAGGCCGGCGTGGACCCTGTCGAGTTCCGCCTGAAGCACCTGACCGACCCGCGGATGGTCCGGACGCTGAAGGCCGCCGCCGGGAAGTTCGGCTGGACGCCCAAGTCCGCGCCGAGCGGCCGCGGCGTCGGGGTCGCGTGCGGCATCGACGCCGGCACCTACGATGCGCTGATGGTCGAGGTGGTGGTGGACAAGGCGACGGGCGGCGTCCGGGTGATCCGTGTCGTCTGCGCCCAGGACCAGGGTGTCATCGTCAATCCCGAGGGATCGCTGCAGCAGGTGGAAGGCTGCATCACGATGGGCCTCGGGTGCACCTTCAGCGAGGAGATCCGCTTCAAGGGCGGCGAAATCTACGACAAGAACTTCGACACGTACCAGCTGCCGCGGTTCGCGCAGGTGCCGCGGATCGAGACCGTGTTCATCGACGCCCCGGAGGTCCCGGCGCAGGGATGCGGCGAGCCGGCGATCGTGCCGCTCGGCGCGGCGGTGGCCAACGCGATCCATGACGCGGTCGGCGCGCGCCTCTTCCAGCTCCCGATGACACCCGCGCGAGTGAAGGCGGCAATCAAGGGTTAGGAGCCCGTCGTGCAGACCAGGCAGCTTGGCACAACCGACTTTCAGATCACGGTCATCGGACTCGGTGCGTGGGCCATCGGCGGCCCGGACTACGCGTTCGGATGGGGCCCGCAGGACGACGCCGACTCAATCGCCGCGATCCACAGGGCCGTCGACTCGGGGATCAACTGGATCGACACCGCCGCGATCTACGGGCTTGGCCGTTCGGAGCGCGTCGTCGCGCAGGCGCTCAAGTCGCTGGGGTCGTCAAGGCGCCCCTACGTCTTCACCAAGGGGTCGCTCGTCTGGGACGACAAGGGGACGATTTCCCATTCGCTGAAGAAGGCCTCGCTTCGCAAAGAGGTCGACGACAGCCTCCGCCGGCTCGAGACCGATGTGATCGATCTCTACCAGGTCCACTGGTCGAAGCCCTGGGGCAGCGACGCGCCGGCGTCCGACATCGAGGAGGGCTGGCAGACGCTCGCCGATCTGCAGAAGGCGGGCAAGCTGCGTCACATCGGCGTGTCGAACTTCGACGTGTCCGAGATGGATCGCCTCCGCCCGATCGCCAGGATCGCCAGCCTGCAGCCGCCGTACTCGATGCTGCGCCGCGCGATCGAGAAGGGGATTCTCCCCTACTGCCAGGCACACCGCATCGGCGTGATCGTCTACTCGCCGATGGCCGCCGGGATCCTCACCGGCGCGATGACGCGCGAACGTGCGGCGACGCTGCCGGCCAACGACTGGCGGTCGAAGAACCCTGAGCTTCAGGAGCCGAAGCTGACGCAGAACCTGACGCTGGTCGAGGTGCTGGCGGGCATAGGGACGCGCCATGGCCGGCTTACGGCCGGCGCCGTCGCCGTCGCGTGGACATTGTGCCAGCCGGCTGTGACGGGCGCCATTGTCGGCTTCCGCAACGCGGCTCAAGTGGACGGCATCATCGACGCCGCGTCGTTCCGGCTGTCGGACGACGAAATCCAGGAAATCGAGGCGTACCTGCCGCCGGTGAAGACCGCGGGCAGGTAGGCCACGAGGCGGGGCGGGCGCTTTTCTTCGGAAGCTGAAGAGTTCCTTGCGTCGGGACGTGGCGTGTGTAATACTCCGACCATTCTAATAGGTGTATCAGCACTGATTCCGGGCAGCGGTGCCTCGCATCTCCGCGGGCGCTCGCTGTGATTTTCGTGTCTCCAGCCCGGGTGTGTCGCCTCACGAACATGGAGCCCCTGATGTTCTCTCTCCGACGCCCCTCAGCGTTGTGCCGTTCGTTCTGTTCACTGATTCTGCTGGTCGCCATCGCGCTGGCAGCTGCGTCATCCGCAGTCTACGGGCAGCAGCAGATCGTGGCCGGCCAGAACGTGAACATGGTCGGCGGCCCCTGGAGCTTTGACCCGGCCACAGGCCGGATCGTGGGCGATCCGTTCCTGCAGCGGCAGAACGAGCCGTCGCTCGCCCTCTCGTCCCGCAATCCCTGTCACCTTCTGGCTGGCGCGAACGACTACCGCGCGGTGGACGTGCCGGGTCTTCCGGGCGACACCGAGACGGGCGATGCCTGGATCGGGGTCATGAAGTCGATTGACTGCGGCCAGACGTGGACGAGCACGCTGCTGCCAGGCTACCCGCAGGACAAGTCACCCGAGGGCATGGCGTCCCCGCTGAAGGGCCTGGCGGCCGGCGCCGACGCGACCGTGCGTCCCGGCCCGGGCGGGCTTTTCTACTACAGTGGCGTGGCCTTCAACCGCGGCTCCAACGAACTGGGAAAGGTCTTCGTCGCGAGGTTCATCGACGACAACAACAAGGAACAGGGCGACCCGATGCGGTACGTCGGCGCCGTCGCGGTCGACTCGGGTACGTCCGGGCAGTTCCTGGACAAGCCATGGGTGGCTGCGGACATCCCGCGCGGCAACGCGACCTGCACGGTGGACGGCCAGACGGTTCCGGCCGGCCCGGTCTATCTCACGTACACCTCTTTTGTGGGAGGCACCAACAACCCGCGCTCGAAGATCATGTTCGCAAAGTCGACCGACTGCGGGGCCACCTGGAGCAATCCCTCGAAGCTGAGCGAGCGCATCGCGCTCAACCAGGGCACCGTGCTGGCGATCAATCCCGTCGACGGGGCCATCTACATCGCGTGGCGTGAATTCGCGGATCCGTCACTGGACCCGAACAACCTGTCGACCGTGCACGGCATCCTCTTCGTGAAGTCGACGGACGGCGGCAAATCGTTCTCGAAGGCGGTCGCGATCGACTCGGCGCTTCATCCATTCGACCAGGGGTCGAGCCCGGTCAGCTTCCGGACCAATGCGTACCCGACGATGGCGGTCGATGGCACGGGCCGGATCTACGTGGCGTGGGCGGCACGCGGGTTCGCCACGCCCTGGTCCGATCCGCTCACGGGTGATGCGCGCATCGTCCTGTCCACGTCGAGTGACGGCGGGTCGACGTGGTCGATGCCGAGGAGCCTCGTCGACAACTACCCGGGTGCCGGGCACCAGCTGATGCCCACCCTGACGTTCGCGGCCGGCAAGCTCGTAATCGCGTACTACGACTTGCGCGACGACGTCGCCGGGGTGTTTGCGAAGTATGTGGACGAAGGTGAGGCGGTGAGGCTCGCAGGCAAGCGCCACACCATCGAGTTGCGCGCGGCCATGGCCGATCCCGCGGGCGCCCCGGCGTTCACGAGCTACACAACAGTGTCGGGCGACGGCACGCTGAATCCCTCCACGCAGGTGTCGCAGTATCTGATGGGCAATCTCGATCGCGCGGGCGCACGCTCGCTGGGCGTGCGGCTCCAGTACAACCCTCCGAACCTCCCGATTTTCGCGCAGGGCACGATCCCGTTCATCGGCGACTACATCGACATCGCCGGCCAGACCTTCACCCTGGACGCGTCGCGCGTGTGGAAGTTCAACACGCAGGCCGACCCCACCGGGAAGCGGGTTCCGCTGTTCCACGTCACCTGGACCGACAACCGCGACGTCCGCCGGCCGCCGGCCGGCCAGACGTGGGCCAGCTACAAGTCGCCGACGATCGGCCCGACGGGCAAGGTCTGCGACCCCGGCTCGAATCCGGGCTCGCGCAACCAGAACATCTACACGGCCCCGCTGATGCCGGGCCTCGTCGTGACGGCCCCGGGCAACCAGAAGACGCTCGGCCGGATCCAGCGTGCGTTCGTCGTCTACGTGCGCAACACGACATCCGCGGACCACTACTACACGCTGTCGATCGCGCCGCCGCCGACCGGGTCGTACGCCTCGTTCACGCGGATCGACGAGACACAGCTGGCGAACCCGAACCTGGTGAGTGAACTCGGCTCGGTCTACATCCCCCGCCGATCGAGCATTGCCAGGTCCGTCTTCATCGTGGCGCCCGGGACGGCGTATCCGTTCGTCACGGTGAATGTCTCGGAAATCGGCACGGGCGGAGCGACCGTGGCACAGGCGGCGGTTGTCCTGAACGCGGACGTGGCGAACCCCGACATCGCGAACCCCGACATCGCCAACCCGGACATCGCGAACCCGGACATCGCCAATGCCGAGGTGTATAACCCCGACATCGCGAATGTCACGGTGGACAACCCGGACATGGCGAATACCGACATCGCGAACCCGGACATCGC
>JAPKZP010000709.1 GCA_026393735.1 Acidobacteriota bacterium | reverse complement strand
TGTGGCCTCGGCGTCGTCTTCGCGGCAGCCTTCGTGGGCAGCCTCCTGGAGGCCGCCGTGCCGGCCGGAGCCCAGGAGGCCATCTACATCGTGCGCCACGCCGAGCGGCTCGACGACTCGAAGGACTCGCCGCTCTCCGACGACGGGCGCGCGCGGGCGGGCCGGCTCGCCGATGTGCTCCGGGACGCCGGCATCACCGGGATCTTCGTCTCGGAGTACCAGCGCGCGGCCGACACCGCCAGGCCGCTCGCGACGGCACTCGGACTGAACCTCCAGGTGATTCCCGCGGATGACCAGACCGCGCTGCTCGCGAAGGTGCGCGCTGCCGGACCCCGCGCACGCGTCCTCATTGCCGGCCACAGCGACACGGTGCCGCTCCTGCTGAAGGCCCTCGGCTACGACAAGGACGTCGTCATCACGAAGAACGAGTACGACAATCTCTTCGTCGGGAATCGGGCGCGCCTGCCGCTCGGTGTGCCGGTGGACGTCGAGGTCGTGTCTGGGTTGCCGTGGAGCGGGGAGGTGGCGGTGCGGCTGGCGCCCGAGCAACCGGCCGAGTTCCCGCGCTTTCAGGCGCAACTGCCCGGCATAGGCGACATCCTGCGACTGGCGCCCACCGCATCGACCGAGGTGCCTGCAGATGCCAGGCGGACTGGACGGATGGGCCTCGACTGCGCCGCGAAGCATGCTCTATCGTTGACCGTGGACAGGAAGGAGACCCGCGGAAGCCATGGCTGACGACGATTGGAGACCGAGGCCCCCTGACGCCATCACTGTCACGGGCGCCAGCGAGCACAACCTGAAGCGGGTGGATCTGCGCGTCCCGCGCGGGAGTCTCGTCGTCATGACCGGCGTCTCAGGGTCGGGCAAGTCGTCGCTGGCCTTCGACACAATCTGCGCCGAGGGCCGGCGGCGCTACCTCGAGACATTTTCGTCCTACGCGCGGCAATTCCTGGGACGCCTGGCCCGCCCGTCGGTGGCGCGCATCGACGGGCTCTCGCCCGCTGTCGCCGTGGACCAGGCCACGTCCGCACGCAATCCCCGATCGACCGTGGGGACGCTGACGGAGCTGTACGATCTGCTGCGGCTGTTGTGGGCCCGCCAGGGCACCACGCCCGAGGGGACGACGGGGCCGAAGATCGAGCGCCAGTTGTTCTCGTTCAACGCGCCGCAGGGAGCCTGCCCCGCCTGCAAGGGGCTTGGCGTCGAAGACCGTCTCGATCCCGATCTGCTGATCGCCGATCCCACGAAGTCCGTTCGCGGCGGCGCGCTGCGCATCACCACGCCGACGGGATACCTGATCTACTCCCAGGTCACAGTCGATGTGCTGGACCAGGTGTGTCGAGCGCACGGGTTCACGGTCGACGAACCCTGGCAGCAACTGACGCCGGACGAACGCGACGTCATCCTCAACGGGTCCGATCGCATCCGCATCCCATACGGGAAGCACCCGCTGGAGTCGCGCCTGAAGTGGACGGGCATTACCGCGAAACCGCGGGAGGAGGGCGTCTACAAGGGCATTCTCCCGGTGATGGAACA
>JAPKZP010000662.1 GCA_026393735.1 Acidobacteriota bacterium | reverse complement strand
GGTGCCATCGACCATCACCGGGTTCAGGCTGACCGTCGTCGGGATGTTGAGCGGCCGCGTCACCTCGACAACCGCCCGCACCATGGGGAGCGGCCCCACGGCCACCCCCTCGTCGAAGGTGTGACCTTCGGCCAGCAACTGCTTCAGCGCATCCGTGACAAGGCCTTTGGCGCCGTAGCTCCCATCGTCGGTCGTCACGATGACCTGGTCGGAGACCGCGCGCAGTTCCTTCTCCAGGATGACGAAATCGCGGGTCCGGCCCCCGATGATGCTGATGACGTGGCCGTGGAGCGACTTGACGCCGCACGCGATCGGGTAGACGACCGCCGTGCCGATGCCGCCGCCGATGCAGCAGACCTTGCGGTCCGGGTGCAGCTCGGTCGGCCGCCCGAGCGGGCCCGCCACGTCGAGAATCGTGTCCCCCTCGTTCAGGGCGTTGAGCTGCCGCGTCGACTTGCCGACCCCCTGCACGATGATGGAGATCGCGCCGCGCGTCTTGTCGACGTCCGCGATCGTCAGCGGGATCCGTTCGCCCTCTTCGCCAGTGCGGATGATGACGAACTGCCCGGGCTTCCGCTTGCGGGCGATGTGCGCGCCCTCGACCCAGAAACGGACGACATCGGGCGCGAGGACTTCTTTGCTGAGGATTCGATGCACGAGTGCTACTCCGCGTCAGGCATGTGGGAATTGGGGGGCTCAAGCTGCCGAGAAACTGGCGGTCTGGCCAGGCCCAATAGGCTGTAGCAAACACGATACCATGATTGATCCAGGCCTGGATGCCTCCAGGTGTCGGGAATCCGTCACGTGAAGGTCTGCTGTCCTGGAGTAAACTGCCGTCCGCCTCGTCACTTCCTGGGGTTGTCGACCGCTGATGCGAAGACTGCTGGCCCGGGTTCGATCGGTCTCGGCGTTCCTGTTCCTGTGCGCGTGGGTGGCACTGGCAGGCCCGCCCTCGCTGTTGGTCACGGTGCTGACAGGGTGGGCACGCCACCTGTTCGTCCTGGGGCGGTTTGGCGCGAAGACGGCCCGGCAGATCTTCGGCATCCGAATCGTGACCGAGGGCCTGGAGCACGTCGACGGACGGCGGCCGTCAGTCTACGTCATCAACCATCGCAGCAACGTCGATGTCCTGGTCTTCGAGGTCCTGCTGCCGCGGTGCCCCGGGCTACGGGCCCTTTACAAGGCGGAGCTGGGGAAGCTGCCCATCCTCGGTCGCGTGATGCGGGCGGCTGGATTCGTGCCCGTGTTCCGCGAGCATCGCGAGCGCGCCATCGAAGCCGTCGATGTGGCCGTCGAAGCGCTGCGCAGCGGCTCGTCGTTCCTGCTGGCTCCCGAGGGCACGCGCAGCCGCACGAACGACATGCTGCCCTTCAAGAAGGGCGCCTTCGTCATGGCGATCAAGGCGCAGGTGCCCGTCGTGCCGGTGGCGATACTCGGGGCGAGCGACGCGATGCCGCGCGGGCAGTGGTACGTGACCCCCACGCGCGTCCGCGTGCGGATCGGCGAGCCGATCCCGACCGACGGCTTGGGATTCGACGACCGTGATCGCCTGGCGGCCCTCGTCCGCGAACGCCTGGAGCGGCTGCTGCTCGGCTAGACAGGAAACCGCGATTCCGAGTTGTAGAGCGAGGCCGCGGATGGCCGAGGTGCTTTCCATCTGCCCGCAGGCAGCACAATCGAAGCCCAGCCGAGGACAGATGGAAACACCTCGGACAGGACCCGAGGCCGAAGCAGTGGCGATCCCGAATCGCGGTCTCCCATTCAGATGTCCGTCGCCGGAGGCCCGGACGGATCTAGCGATTCCCGAAATTGTCGTCGTCGGGGTCCCCAGCGGGCGGGACCGCCCCGTCCGCGAGAAACACGAGCGACTGATGGCTGGGGACTTCGAACCGCCGGCGGCACGTCGCGCACACCACGACGTCGTCGGTGCGCACCATGTAGCTGCGCAGCTTGGGGAACATCTCGCGATCCCGGTCGTCGGCGCCGGGCGGCAGGCGATCCTTCTTCGTGCGCCTGATCCACCGTACCTGGTACTCGTTTCGACGCTTGCAGTGCGGGCAGGAATACGTCGCGGGCTTGGTTTCGGGCTTCTCGTGGTAGAAGTCCCGCTCTTGTAGCGCCATCTGCATATCATAGCAGGACGGCCATTCGGAGCGGCGCGGACTCGAGGCCGCCGCCCCGGGGGGATGCATGATTCGAATCGGCATTGATCTGGGCGGAACGAAGATCGCGGGCGTGGCCCTGGGCGACGGGGGACGGGTGCTCGCGAGGCGGCGGCGGCCGACGCCCCGCGACGACTACGCGGGGACCATCGCGGGGCTGGCCGAGATCGTCGTCGAACTGGAAGGCGAGGTGGGAGACCGGGGCACGGTTGGGATCGGCATGCCCGGCACGATGTCGCCGGCCAGCGGCCTGGTGAAGAACGCCAATTCGGTGTGGTTGATCGGGCGGCCCC
>JAPKZP010000478.1 GCA_026393735.1 Acidobacteriota bacterium | reverse complement strand
TCGTCGACCCGCTCTGCGGCCGCGTCGTCGTATCAGCCGAACTCCCTTTCATGGCTTGTGAGAACGAGTTGCGGAGGTGCTATGGACCGCGGGCGAACATCGTACCAACGGACACGGACGGCGGCACTGGCAGCGGCTCTGATGTCGGGCCTGCTCAGCGCCGGGATGCTGGGAGCTGACGGGCAGGCGCCGACCGTCATTTCGAGCGCCTTCAGTCGCGATCCTGAGGGATGGCGAGTGGGGAACCTGCCGGACGGCGGACCCTACGACACACTGCGGGGCGTGACGACTCCCAAGTGGAGCGGCGAGGCAGGAAGACCGGGCGGCGCCATCGATCTACCTCGGAAACAAGATCGCATACTACGGCGGTCGGTTGACGTACGAACTGAAGAGCGAGGGCACGGGTCCGCTCCTCGACGAACCCGAAGTCATTCTCGTCGGGTCTGGACTCACACTGGTGTATGACAAGCCCTTGACGGTGGCGGCCGGCTGGAACTCTCGGGCCGTGCCGCTCACCGCCAGCGGATGGACATTCAGAGAGCCGAAAGGGCGAGCCGCCACCCCTGAGGAATTCGAGCGGGCGCTCTCGAGCGTCGCCGCGCTCCGCATCAACGGCGAGTTTCGAACGGGCACCGACACCGGCTGGCTCGCAGCCGTGTCGATGGAACCGGCCAGCCCCCCGACGCCTGAGCGTGTGAGTGGGCCATCGACGCCCCTTGTCGATCAGGTGGTCCCCAGGACAGGCGGCCATCTCGAGTACCGGAACCCTGGACACCCGCTCGACGGCTTCACCATCAACATCCCGGACGGAGCTTACGACGGCGCCCGGCGGTTCCATGTCTCCACCAGGCCGGCCCCGTTCGACGCGGCCACTCCGCTCATCTCCGTCGAGAATGGCGGCGAATACGCAACGACACCGATGGCCGTGCGAATCCCTGTCCGGGTGCAAAGCGATGAATTCGCGATGGCGTTCTTCTACGACGAGAAGACAGGGACGAGGGAGGGCCTGGCCCTTCTCACGCAGGACAGCGACAGCGTCACCGCCATGACATTGCACTTCTCGGACATCTTCGTGGCGAAGATAAAGAAGCTGCTGTTGCCGGCGAAGGTCAGCTCAGGCTTCCTCCCTGGCCGCGACGACTGGCAGATGATCAACTACGGGTCGGTCGTCGCTCCGGGAGGCCACTGCGCCGGCCAGAGCCTGTCTTCCATGTGGTACTACTGCGAGAAGAAGCTCAAGGGCGCGCCCTCGCTGTACGGGCAGTACGACCACAACGCCCCTGGATTCAAGGAGCATCCGAGCAGCAAGACTCCAGGATTCTGGGAGGACGACAGCCTCGGGGTGCGACTGGCCTCGACCATACAGGAGGACGGCTGGTGGAACGCTGGCGCCGCTGCATGACAACAAGCAGGACTCCCTGACATTCGACGCATTCCGCCTCGCGATGAATGTCACCGGAGAACCGCAGTACGTGGAAGTGTGGGGCTTCGATAGCGACAAAAACCAGGTCGGCCACGCACTCGTCGTGTACAAGGTCGAGGACTCTCGGCTGTACGTCGCGGACCCGAACTATCCCGGCGGCAAGGATGAGACCGGACAGAGGGTCGACCGGTATATTCAGTTCGATGCCGCCAAAGGGTTCCTTCCGTTCAGCGCGTCAGCCACCTCCGGCAGTTCGCCTTTGTTGTTCACTTACGTCTTCTTCGCGGGGAAATCGTCTGTCGTCGGGTGGGACACGTTCGGCCGGCGCTGGGACGAGTTCGTCGGCAGTCGCAACGCGCTCCCGAGCGAGAATGCCAGGCTCATTGGACACGACCGTTTCCCCGAGTACGAGTTGCAGATGTCGGCGCCGACGAAGACGACGAAGGCATTCGACTACGGGACCGTCCAGACCATCGTCGACAACGCCGTCGTCGAAGCGGAGATGATTGAGGTCCGCGTCCGCTGCGGCCGCTACAATTACTCCTCGGATCCGAAGACCCCGTTGTTGTGTGCGACCTCTCCCATGCGGGTGATCGTGTATCGGGACGGCCGGCCGCTGGCGCCGGGGGGAGGGCCGCTGGCGCCCGGGGAGACGATCACGCTTCGGGGCGGGAAGAACGAGCTGGGATTCCTCGTCGAGGCGAGGGTCGACGAGGAATGGGTGTGGGTCGACTACAAGGACTACGACATCTGGGCTGGCGAGGCCGACAACCCGTGCGATGGCGTCACCGTGGCCGACCTCAAGAAAGGCCCGGGGCTGAGCAAGATGAACGTCGTCCTGTGTTCGGCGAAGTGCATGCCGATCGGCGGCCCGATGCCCTCGGATGCCGTGCTGCAGGCCTGCATCGACGGCCGCGATGCCCCGAAGACGCCGCCGGAGACCGTGCTCCCGCCGCCACCGCCGCCACCTCGGTCGCTGCTCCACGGAACCTGGTCCGGGACCTGGACGAACAACCGCAAGAACCTGGATGGCAAGTACCAGTCGGGTTCGGGGTCGATTTCGCTGTCGGTGGACGCCAATGGCGTCGTGACGGGAAGTTGGGACGGCGTCACCATCGAGAACGGACGTCGGACGGGCAACACGATGACGTGGACGTCGAAGACCTCCGACGGGTGGAGACGGTGGGACGTGACGGTGCAGATCCAGGATGATGAGAACACGCTGGTTGTGAGCTACACCGGGCACGACAGGGAAACGATGTACAAGGACGGGGGCAACTATAGCGGTTCCGCCACATACCGCAGGAAGTGAGCGCGCCCGAGGTGTGGGCCGTTAGTCGGAGGGAGGTGCGCAGGCCTCGGATCGGGCGGATGAGAAGCCGTCCTACGCGTCGGCCCAGAGCGCGGCCAGGTCCAACTCGATCTCGTCGAACGGATCCGCG
>JAPKZP010000437.1 GCA_026393735.1 Acidobacteriota bacterium | reverse complement strand
TGACCGGTACAGTCGCGGCCGCGCGAAGCGTCGCGGAGGCCGCCGGGTCGAGCGGCAGCCACGCGAACACCGTCGGCATGACGGCGGCCGCGAGCGCCGCCGTCACGGTCAGCAGCCCGAGGAAAAGCGCGGCGGCCTTGCATCCCGAGCGTCCCAGCGCCCGCTGATCGTCGTGTCCCGCGATGCTCACGATGAGCTTCGAGACCACCAGGGGCAGGATGCACATCAGGATCGCGTTGATCCAGAGCGTCCCGAAGACCTCGACGGCCGAGGCCACGGCCAGCAGCGCCGGCTGCGCGGCGGCGGTGATCGCTGCGCCGCCGGCCAGGCCGGCGGCCAGCCCGACGATGGCCTTGGTCCCGAGGCTCAAGCCCGCTGAACGTTGCTGACCCACGCGTGGCGCCCTGAATCCGTGGACAAGGCTAGAAGCGGAACCCCACCGAGACGTTGAAGTCGCGCGGCGACTGATAGCTGCCCGGCCCTGTCGGCTGGCCGAACGCCGGTCCCTTCTTCCAGTGGACGCCTTCGACGGGCGTTTCGGTGAAGGGGTTGAACGCCGCCAGCGTCGAGTCGCCGCTCTTCCCCTGGATCGTGGTATTGAAGCTGTCGATCGTCAGGTTGTTGAACACGTTGTTTACGACGAACCGCGCGAAGATCTCCCACTTGTGGACCAGGCGGCGATTCCACGCCAGCGACAGGTCCGTGCGCCAGACGCTGTTGAACCTGAATTCGCCGCGGTCGCTCACGTAGTACGTCACGCTCGACGGCGGCACCAGGTACCCCGGGTTGGTGACGTACGGCCGGCTGTCGAGGGTGAAGTTGTAGTCGTAGCCCATCGCGGAATCAAAGCGCTGCATGAAGCCGAGATCGAAACGACCGAGCGCGGCTGGCGTCGGCGTGGTCCACGTGCCCCACACGCGCACCTTGTGACGCTGGTCCGCGTTGAGGTAGCCGTCGGGGTAGTTCCAGCGCGCCTGCCGATACTCAGGGAACGTGTCCGCGGGGGCACGAACCACGATGTTCGTGAAGTCCTCGGCTTCCACGTTGCCCTTGGAGTACGACAGCATCCAGTTCCCGGCGATCTGAAGATCACGGCGCAGGCGGTAGTCGAACTGCACGCTCATGCCCGTGTAGCCCCGGTGGACCTTGTCCGTGTTGTCCACCACCGTCAGGTCGAACTGCTGCCCCGTGTTGGGGTCCGTCACCTTCCCGGTGCTCGTGTTCGTGTAGTCGCCGTAGATATTGCCGAACGTGCGGAAGATGAAGTCGACGCGGACCGAGCCCTTCTGGCCGAGTTGGCGGGTCAGACCCGTCGTGATCTCATCCATGCTCGACGACTTGATGTCGGCCGCCACCTGCGTGTTCACACCGGGCACGGTGGGGTTCGTGCGCAACGGCCGGCTGGTGCCGCCATTCGCGTTGAACCAGTCGAACAGGATCTGCAGCGCCTCGTACGAGGTCTTGTAGGGAGCCGCACCGTCATTGACGCTCGGTCCCTGGTAGTAATAGCTGTACCCCGCCTCCCGGCCGGCCGGTGACGCCGCGTCGGCCACCTGGGACGGGAAGTGCGACACGTAGTGGCCGAACGACAGATTCGCCAGCCACTTGCCATTTCCCCGGACGTCGTACGTCGCCCCGAGGCGGGGGCTCAGCGACTTGGCATTGCCAACCAGCGACGCCCCCTGGTCCTTGGTCTGGTTCTGATCGTAGCGGAGACCCAGGTTCATGGACAGTTTCGTCCCGGCCCGCCAGACATCGTTGATGAAGCCCGAGTACGTCCGGAGATCGCTGCCGACCGTCTCCTGGAACACCGGCCGCCAGTCGATGTAGGTCGTCGTGCCCGTCCTGAAGATCGGGTACACGTTCTGGCCGTCGATCACGGCCCCGGTCGCCTGGACGCGGTACCCGCTCGCGGCGGTGTTCTGATTGTTCTTGCGCGTCTCCCTGAACACGTCGAACCCCGCGACGACGTTGTGCGAGCCCAGGCGCTTCGTCGAGAGGAAGTAGTTCAACTTGCCGTACGCGTCCCAGTTGTTCAGCAGGTTGACGTAGTTCGGGCAGACCGCGCAGTACGTCGGGGCGCTGAACCGCGCGCTGCCGCGCGACCGATCCCAGATGGGCGTGCCGTGAGCCAGGTCCATGTACTGCGACCCGTAGTTCTGCGTGTCCATGATGCGGTTCGAGTACTGGCCCTCGACGAACAGGTTGCTGTTCAGCACGGAGGTGTAGTTGGGCGACATCCCACCCTCGACCGCCGTCGAGGGTGCAGGGCGTCTCGATGCGGGCGATGCGGTAGCCGAGGTCGCGGACGGCGACCTCGGTGGTGGTCCACCCGGCGTCGTGC
>JAPKZP010000274.1 GCA_026393735.1 Acidobacteriota bacterium | reverse complement strand
TCGGCGCTGCGCTCCAGGCCTTCGAGCAGGCGGTGGCGCTGGATCAGGCGAGCGTGGAGTACCTTGTGAACCTCGGCAATGCGAGGCGAGCTGCCGGCGACCCGGCTGGTGCGGAGGCGGACTATCGGAGCGCGTTGTCAGTCGACGCCGCGTCGGCGAACGCCCTGAATGGTCTCGGCGTCTTGCTGGTCGAAGGCCGTCGCGCACAGGAAGCCGTGCCATTCCTCGAACGCGCCATCCAGGCGGACCCGCGTTTCTGGGAAGCGCGGCTCAACCTGGGCATCGCGTACCAGACCGCGGGGCAGTCCGCGGCAGCCGCCACCGCCTACCGTGCCGTGCTCGGGGCGCCTCCGCGCTTCAGCCGGGAACGCCGTGCCGCAGAAGAACTGCTCGCCTCCCTGCCGACGGGAAAATAGCGGGAATCCGTCGCCTGTCCATGGAAATGGATCGATTCTACGGCAGACTGGATTCGCTTCTTGAGCCACCTGTCATCCGCACGAAAAAGCCAAGTAAACCCGACCGAAATAGCTTCGTCGGTGGGCATAGAGATTGCAATTCCATGTCAATTACGTCAATAACCGAATCGCCGTTGTTCGGAGCGTTCCGTTCACACAAGGAGTCAGCCGAGATGCGCAGAAGCTTGATCGCCGTCCTGTTGATCCTCTGCTGCGGAGTCCTGGCCGTGCCAGCATTCGCACAGCAGACGACAGGCAACATCACGGGCCGGGTCACCGACCAGCAGGGCGCGGCCCTGCCGGGCGTCAGCGTAACCGCCAAGCAGGCCGAGACCGGGTTCACCCGGACGGTCGTGACCGACGCCGAGGGCCTCTTCCGCCTCACGGCGCTGCCCATCGGCAAGTTCGACGTCGTTGTCGAGATGGCCGGCTTTGCGACCCTGGAGCGCAAGGACGTGGTCCTCAACGTGTCGCAGACGCTGAGCCTCGACGTGCAGTTGAAGCTCGCGTCGGTATCGGAAACGGTCACGGTGACCGGCGAGACGCCGCTCCTCGAGACCACCTCGTCGTCGGTTGGCGGCGTCGTGGACGTCAACAAGATCGAGAACCTGCCGCTCAACGGCCGGCAGTTCGCGAACCTGGCGATGACCGTCGCCGGCGTGGCGATGGGCTTCCACTCCGACCCGACCAAGAGCACGCAGCAGTCGCCGCAGATCGCGGGCGGCAACGGCCGCAACGTGAACTACCAGATTGACGGCGGCGACAACAACGACGACACCGTCGGCGGCCTGCTTCAGTTGTTCCCGCTGGAAGCGATCCAGGAGTTCAACTTCATCACGCAGCGCTACAAGGCCGAGTACGGCCGCAGCAACGGCGGCGTGATGAACATCGTCACGAAGAGCGGCACGAACGCCTTCAAGGGCAGCTTCTTCACGGCGTTCCGCGACAAGTCGATGAACGCGCGGACCGAGACGGAGATCCTGTCGAACGTGCCGAAGCAGGACTACAAGCGCTACCAGTACGGCGGATCGTTCGGCGGCCCGATCGTCCAGAACCGGGTGCACTTCTTCGCGGCGTTCGAGCGGACGCAGCAGGACAAGAATGCCACCGTGAACACCCTGGGGATGTTCCCCGCAAAGGACGGGACGTACGCCGTTCCGTACCGGGAGAACCTGTTCACCGTGAAGTCGTCGATGAACGTCACCCCGTCGCAGTTCCTGTCGGTCCGGTACGGCCGCAACACCAACTCGCAGGTGTACGGCATCAGCACGCGATCGGTGCCCGAGAACTGGGGCGACAGCACGAACACCTTCAACTCGATCAACCTGAACCACAACTGGGTGCTCGGCGGGTCGAAGCTGAACGAGTTCATCTTCCAGTACGCGGACTTCGCGAACTACATCCTGGCGCGCACGGGCGATCCCCAGCAGACGTTCGCCAACGGCGTCGTCATCGGGTACAACTCGAACACGCCGCAGACGACCATCCAGCACAAGTTCCAGTTCCGCGACGACTTCTCCTGGCACAAGACGGGCTGGGGCGGCCTGGGCCACGACTTCAAGGTCGGCGTGAACTTCATCAACGAACCGAAGCTGTTCGTGACGTTCAACTCCGGGAGCACGGACTACTCGTACACGCACCTCGACAACAACACCAACGGGCCCATCAGCGGCGTCAGCCGGAGCAAGGTCCAGGAGTGGGGGCCTTCGTCGCGCGAGGACTACAACAACATCCAGCCCCGCGTCGGCATCGCGTGGGACATCCGGGGGGATGGCAAGGACCTCTTCCGGGCCGGATACGGCATCTACTACGACTTCGGCTACACCAACGCCAACATCCTGTTCCCGGGCCTGAGCGCACAGGGCGGGTCGGGCGTGATCTTCACGGCGACCAACACGGCCGGGCTCAAGAACCCGGACGGGAGCTTCTTCCTCTACGGTCAGCCGATCAGCAACATCGCCTCCCAGAACCAGGTGAACCCGGCCGGGCCGTTCTTCAGCTCGAACGTGGCGGTGCCGCGTGTCAAGCAGCCGTTCACCAGCCAGACCTCGATCGGGTGCTCACATGAGCTCAGCCCCTCGACCGTGATGGACATCGACTACGTCCACGTCGAAGGCAAGGACCTCGGCGTCCGCTGGCCGCTCAACACCATCACGCCCGCCGGCACGCGGCGGTACGCG
>JAPKZP010000096.1 GCA_026393735.1 Acidobacteriota bacterium | reverse complement strand
GCGCGGTTGGCCAGCACCTCGTTCACGTTCATGTTCGTGCTGGTGCCCGCGCCGCCTTGCAGCGCATCGACGACGATGTCGGCCGCGAGGGTCCCGGCGAGGAGTTCCCGGCAGGCTTGTTCGAGGGCGTTGGCGACAGGAACGTCCGGCAGGTAGCCGAGGGCCCGATTCGTCCTGGCCGCGGCCAGCTTCACCGCGCCGAACGCCCTGGACAGGCCTGGGTGCACGGGCCGGCCGAGCACGTGGAAGTTTTCCAGGGCTCGCAGGGTATGGATGCCGTGGCGGACATCGACGGGGATGTCGCGGGTGCCCAGGGAGTCGTGTTCAGATCGCATGACGGCAGTCTTCGGTCTGATCATATCCCAGCAGCCGAAGGCTGAGAGTCGTCCAGGGGCCGGCTTCAGCCGGCCCCCCGAACCACCCGGCAGGTCCCTATCCGATGTGCTTCCCTCTGGCCGTGTAGTGCGTGTGCAGCAGCTTGTGGCTCAGGTGACCGCACGGCCCGTCGGTGAGGAACTCGCCGTAGAGCTTCAGCACGGCGGGATTCTCGTGCGACTTGCGCACGACGCAATCCGCGTCTTCCTGGTAGATCGCCCGCGCGCGCGCCGCGCGAATCTCGGGTGACGTCGGGATGGGCTGTCCGCCGCCGCCGATGCAGCCGCCCGGGCATCCCATGAACTCGATGAAATGACACTCGCTGAACTTGCCGCCCGCCTTGATGTCTTCCATGACGCGGCGCGCGTTGGCTGTGCCGTGGGCCACGGCCACCTTCAGCGTCGCGCCCTTCAGGAAGTCGAAGCTCGGGATGAGCGCCTTCAGAATCGCCGGCACCTCGGGATTCACGGCGGCGATCGGCAGCTCGACGTAGCGCACGCCCTCAAACCCGCGCACGGGGACGATGTTCGCGTGTTCGAACAGTTTCTCGACCTTGATGCCGCACACCAGTTCGATGACCGTGCGCAGCGCGGCTTCCATGACGCCGCCCGTTCCTTGATCATCTGCGCCATCTCGCGGGTCGTGAGCCCGTAATCGACGTCCTTGACCCCGCTGTCCGCCATCTCGGGCCGGTTGCACTCGAACTTCTTCGCCGAGCACGGCATCAGGGCGACGGTGACGATGTCCTTCGGATCGATGTTGTTGAGCTTGGCGTAGTAGGTCTTGATGACGGCGCCGAACATCTGCTGCGGGCTCTTGGCCGACGACAGGTTCGGGATGTACTCCGGGTAGAAGTGTTCGAGGTACTTGACCCAGCCCGGCGAGCAGCTGGTGAACTGGGGGAAGGCGACCTCCTCCTTCTTGACCAGGGCCTTATAGAGGCGGAGCAGCAGCTCCGTGCCCTCCTCGATGATGGTGAGGTCGGCCGTGAAGTTCGTGTCGAACACCTTGTCGAAACCGGCCAGCTTCAGCGCCGTGTTCAACTGGTAGGTCATCGGCGTGCCGGGCTCGAGGCCGAAGCACTCGCCGATGCCCGCGCGCGGGCTGGGCGCCGTCTGGATCACGACGTGCTTCTTCGGGTCGTCGATCGCGCGCCAGACTTCGTCGGACGTGTCGTTGGCGTGGAGCGCGCCGGTCGGGCAGCGATTGATGCACTGCCCGCAGTTGATGCAGACGACGTCGCCGAGCGGCTTGTCCAGGTACGTCGAGATCCTGGTCTTGTTGCTGCGGCCGACGGCCTCCAGCACCCCCACTTCCTGCACGTCGATGCAGGTGCGCACGCAGCGCCGGCAGAGGATGCACTTGTCCATGTCGCGGACGACGGAGTAGCTCGACTCGTCCTTCGGGTACTGCGACTCGGTCACGTGGCCGAACCGGTAGAAGTCGACGCCGTACTCCTTGGCCAGCGCCTGCAGTTCGCAGTTGTTGTTGCGCTTGCAGCTGTAGCACTCGCCGTAGTGCGTCGACAGCAGCAGGTCGAGGACATGGCGCCGCGCCTGGCGCACCTTCCGCGTGTGGGTCTTCACCTTCAGCGAGCCCGTCACCGGGAATGCGCATGCGGCCTGTAGCGCGCGCTGGCCTTCCACCTCGACCACGCACACGCGGCAGACGCCCGCCACGCACAGGTCGGGATGATGGCACAGCGTCGGGATGCGCACCCCGACGAGCTTTGCGGCGTCCAGGAGCGTGGTCCCCATCGGCACCCTGACGTCCTGGCCGTCGATGTTGACCGTGATCTGTCCGCCGATCATCTGCGAAACGTCGCCCATCGCCGGGATCTGCTGGATCTTCTGGCTCCTCGGCGCCCGCGACGTGTCCTCTCCGGCTTTCACTTCACCGCTCATCGTTCACCTCTACGCTAGTGCGCCTGCGCCGCCGTCCGCCCCAGGAGTTCGTCCTGGAAGTGGGTGACGATGGACACGAACGCGTTCGGGCTCGACTGGCCCAACCCGCACTTGGACGCCAGCTGCATCGTTTCGCACAACGCCAGCAGCTCGGACAGATAGGTCGTGGAGCACTCGCCGCGCTCGAGCCTCTCGATCCCGTCGAGCAGCCGCGCGTTGCCCGCGCGGCACGGCGTGCATTGCCCGCACGATTCCTCGACGAAGAACTCCATGAAGTTCTTCGCCACGTGCAGCATGTCGCGGCCCTGGCCGAAGACGATGATCGAACCGCCCGTGGCGATGTCCTCGAAGGCAATCGTCCGGCCGAACTGCGAAGCCGGCACGCACTGGCCCGACGCGCCGCCGATCTGCACGGCTTTCGCGTTCGAGCCGCCGACCTTCGCCAGCAGCGCCGCGATCGTGATGCCGAGCGGAAATTCGTAGACGCCCGGATCGGTGCAGTCGCCGGACACGCTGAAGAGCTTGAAGCCTGCCGACCGCTCCGTGCCGATCGCCTTGAACCACGCCGCGCCCTTCGACAGGATCGCCGCGACCGACGCGAGGGTCTCGACGTTGTTGACGACCGTCGGCTGCCCGAGGAATCCGGTGTCGACCGGGAACGGCGGGCGGTTGCGCGGTTCGCCGCGGTGGCCTTCGAGCGACTCGATGAGCGCCGTCTCCTCGCCGCAGACGTAGGCGCCCGCGCCCATGCGGATCTCGATGTCGAAGTCGAAGCCCGCCGTGCCGAGGATGGCGGCGCCGAGAAGTCCGGCCTGGCGCCGGCGTTCGAGCACGCCGTCCAGGTGCGGCCGCATGTACACGTATTCTCCGCGCAGGTAGAGGATGCCTTTCGTCGCGCCAATCGCGCGGGCGGCGATCGTCATGCCCTCGAACACCAGGTCCGCGTAGTCGAGCAGCAGCACGCGATCCTTGAACGTGCCGGGCTCGCCCTCGTCCGCGTTGCAGACGACGTATTTCGAGTGGCCCTCGCCGACGCGCGCGGCGGCCGCCAGGTTCCACTTCGTGCCCGTGGGGAAGCCGGCCCCGCCGCGGCCGCGCAGGTTTGAGGCCGCCACCTCGCCGATGATGTCGGCGCGGCTCTTCGTGAGCGCCGCCGCCAGCCCCGTCCCCGGTTCAATCGTGTCGAATGTGAGAGGTGTCTTCTTGCTGTTGATGGGATTCATGGTCGAGTCCTCGCGCTTACGCGTGCACCTGCTGGACCGCGTGGGCGCCGAATACCCTGCGGCAGTCTTCGATGATCTGGTGCACCTGCTCGGGCGACACCCTGGTGTAGACGCGATCGTTCACCAGCAGCGCCGGGCCCTGGTCGCACATCCCGAGGCAGCTCGCCCATTCCAGGCTGAACCGGCCGTCCGGCGTTGTCTGGCCGAACGCGATGCCCAGCTCGTTTTCGAGCTGTCGGGCCACGCGCGCCTTGCTGGCGAGATCGCACGAGATGGTCTGGCAGAGCCGGACCTGGAAGCGCCCCCGGGGCTCGTGGTGAAGAAAGGCGTAGAACGAGACGACGCCGTAGACCTCGGCGGGATGGATGCCGAGCTCGTCGGCGACCACCTGCATCGCGAAGTCGGAGACCGACGAGTACTTCCGCTGCAGGTCCTGGAGCACCGGCATCAGCGCCGCGCGCGTCCGGCCGTGCGTGCCGACCAGGCTGCGGATGTCGTCCTGGAGTTTCTGCTGTTGGCTCACAAGCATGATCCGTCTCCCTACTTCTTCAACAGCTCGCCGACCTTCTTCAGCAGGTCCTCGGGCCGGACCGGCTTCTCGAAGAAGGCATCGACGGGCACCAGGTCGTTGTCCTTGTCGAAGCTCATGCCGGTCACCCTGCCGACGCTCGTCAGCATCAGGATCGGGAGCGTGTGCCCCGTCCGGCGCAGCTCCTGCGCCATCGCGATCCCGTCGTCCGGCTGCTCCATCATCACGTCGAGGATCATCAGGTCGGGCTTGAGGGCCGCGAGCGCCTTCATGCCCTCGGCCCGGCTGGCTGCGACCGCCACGTCGTGCTGTGCCTTCTTGAGAAAGAGCGAGATCGCGAAGGTGATGTCCGGGTCGTCGTCCACTACGAGGATTCTGGCCATTGACGCACTCCCTGTCGTTGCCGCCATGGGGAACCCGCATGCACCCGCTCCCCCGCACCTCCGCACCGCCTCGCACGGCCGCGCGCTTCCCTTTGAGATGGCTCGGGAAGAGATCTACAGGCCGGCCGGGGGGCCGAGGACGGAACCGAAGGCAGCGCAGGGGGATGACGCGTGCGTGCTGGGATCCGAGCGGGGGCGGGTCTGCCCGGTTTCGCCGCCGCCACCAGGCGGGATGCGGCGCGCAACCGGACGAGTCAGATTCTATCTGGGGCCGCGAGCTGTGACAACCTTCACAGGTGGTCGGCGAACGGCCGACACATGCTGGCTCGACCTGATCCTGAACGGACGCTCTTTGAGTCCATCGTGTAAACTCTTTCTACGCAGTCACTTGCGACGCAGGAATGGTCACGGTGAAGGTCGTGCCTTCGCCTTCTGGACTCTGGACGGAGACCTTACCACCATACCGTTCTAGTAGGAGTTTCACGATCGACAGGCCGAGTCCCGTCCCGGTCTCCTCGATCGCCTTGGCGTTGGATGCCCGGTAGAACTCCCTGAAGAGGTGCGGCAGCGCATCCTTCGGAATGCCGATACCCGTGTCCGCCACGTCCATCCGCACGAGGTCCGCCTCGTGCGCGAGCGTGATCGTCACGCCGCCCTGCTTCGTGTACTTCACGGCGTTGCCGATGAGGTTCACGAGGATCCGCTCGATGTCGCCGGGATCGCACCAGACCGGGAGGGCCGCGTCGGGCTGATGGACCGCCAGGGCAATGCCCTTCCCGCGCGCGACAGCCTGCAAGCGGTCGACGACTTCCGCCACCGCCACGCGCATGTCGACGACGCGCCGCTCGATGCGCTCCATCTGCGCCTTGCCGGCTGCCAGGTCGAGCAGGTCGTCGATGAGCGCATGCAGCGACGAGAGGCGCCGCTGCGCCCGCGTCACGAGTTCCACCTGGTCGGTCGCCAGCGATCCCGCGTAGCCGTCGGCCAGCGTCATCAGGAGGCTTTCCGTGACGCGCACCGGCGAACGCAATTCGTGCGTCGTCATGCGCAGGAACTGCGACTTGTCCCGATCGAGATCCGCCAGCAGCTTGTACGCCTTCGCGTTCTCGATGGCGGCCGCGCCGTGGGCCGCCACGGCCTGCAGGTACATCGCGTCCTCGTCCGTGAACCGGTGCCCCGGGGCGCCGTATGCGCGCAGGACGCCCATCGGTCCGGTCCGGCCGGTGATGGGCACGCTCAGCATCGACGCGATGCCCTCGTCACGGACCAGTTCGGGATGCCACACGCGCGTGTCTGCCTCGACGGCCCGCACGTGCACGACGCCCTCGCGCAGGGTGTCCTGGTCGAGCATCGACTTCGCGTACTCCTCGGGTACCTCGTCCCGGTACGTTTCACTCAGTCCCCAGCTCGCGGCGAACTCGACCTGCGAGCGCGTCAGATCGATCAACCGGATCGCTGCCGCCCGGCAGCCGAGCACGCGCGCCGCCGCCTCGACGATGCGATCGAGCACGTCGGCGATGTCGAGCGTCGAGGTGACATCCCGCACGCCGTCGTACAGCCCGCTGAGTTCGCGCTCGCGCCGCCGCAGCCGGCGCGCGATCGCCATGCAGCAGTACGCCATCGTGTAGCAGGCGGCCGTGAAGAACACGAGGACGGCGCCGACGTACAGCAGGTCGCGGTAGCGCGCCGGCTGGAT
>JAPKZP010000058.1 GCA_026393735.1 Acidobacteriota bacterium | reverse complement strand
GCACGGCGCGCGACGTGCCGACGCCGTTCGCGTAGAGGAACACCATTATCTCGCGGATCACCTTCTGCCCCGACCACGCGTCGACAATCTGCGCGGCGCGGCCAGGACCGATCCCGTCGACGTCCCGAAGCCTGGCCGGCTGGGAATCGATCACCTCGAACACCTGCGCGCCGAACGACTCGACGAGCTTGCGCGCGAAGACGGGGCCGATGCCGCGGATGAGCCCGGATCCCAGGTAGCGCTCGATGCCGTCGACGCTCGTGGGCGGCGCGCTGTGGATCGAGGTCGCACGGAACTGCACGCCGTGCACGAGATCGTTCGCCCACTCCCCCACCGCGCGGATCTCCTCGCCGGCCGAAATCGACGCGGCGTGGCCGACCACGGTCTCGAGGTCGCGACGCCCGGTGACCTTCACGCGCAGCACGCAGAAGCCGGAGTCGGCGCTGTGGAAGGTGACGCGCTCGACGGTGCCGGCGAGCGAGGTCGGGTCGCCTCCGGGCGCAGGCTGCGGCAGTGGCCGCCGACGAGGCGACGACAGCGGGAGCCGGCCGGCGCGCGGATGGTCGGGCATGGGAAAGACATCCGGGTTCATCGCCCGTTCGCGCGGCGGTAACTCGCCGCGACACGCAGGCGATGAAGCCGCCCCCATTGTCTCATCGTCTCAGGCGCCCCACACAGGGCTGAAGCCCTGTGCCACGACAGCAAGCCGGGGCCCTGAGAGAGACGCGGAGGATGCTGTTCTGGCCGCATTCCGTGGCAGAATGGCGTTCGCCCCCTGACGCCCGCCACGCGAGGAAATCATGACCGTTCGCGTTGCTCTCGTGCTCAGCCTGATTGCGCTCTGCGCTGTGTCTGCTGCGGCCCAAGTACAGACCCAGACCCACAACGCCCAGGCCGTCACCAAGCCCCCAGTCGCCAATACCCAGACACCTGTGGCCGCCCAGCCCCAGGCGCCCGCTGCAACCCCAGTCGCGGTGCCTGCCGGACAGGCGCGGGTTCACGATATTCGGCCGGGACCAGGCGTCACCGCGGTGAAGATGCTGTCGAGTTACGCTCCGTCGCTGGCCAACACGGCGGGGGACACGCAGGTCTACATCCTCGAGGGGAAGGAGCCCGGCGGCACGGTGTTCGTGGCGGGCGGCACACACGGGAACGAGATCGCCGGCATCATGGCTTCGATCGTGCTGGTTGAGCACGCACGCCCCCAGAAGGGCCGGCTGATCGTCATTCCCCACGCCAACAACTCGGCGATCACGGACGTCGATCCGGAGCGTCCGGGCCCGAAGACGATTGCGCTCACGACGCCGAGCGGCGAGCGCCAGTTCCTGTACGGCTCCCGCCGGACAAAGGCCACGGACCAGGGTGCGCCGGATCCGCCGAAGTATCTTCACCCGAACCCTAAGTCGACCGAGGAACTCCCCGGCACCGAGGCGCGCAATCTCAACCGTGCCTATCCTGGCGTCGCCAACGGCACGCTCACCCAGCGCATAGCCTGGGGCATCATGCAGCTGCTGAAGGCCGAGCACGTCACCGTCGCCTTCGATTTCCACGAAGCCGGGCCGGACTCGCGCCTCGCATGGATGGTGGTGGCGAATCCGAAGAACCTCGAAACGGCGGCGGCAGCCGTGCTCGAACTCGAGAGCCTCGGTTTGACGATGAAGCTGGAGCCCTCGTCTGAGACCTTCCGCGGCTTGTCGCACAGGGAGTGGGGCGACGAGACGCCTGCGCAGACGTACCTGTTCGAGACGCCGAGCCCGTCGATGGTGAACGACACGAAGGGCGTGGATTTCGTCAACGATCCGAAGCTGCCGCTCTCGAAGCGCGTGGGCGGCCAGTTGGCGTCGTTCATGGCCGTCATCGCCGCGTACAATGCCGACGCTCCCGCGGGCGCCGTCGTGACGCTCGCCGACGTGCCTGCGATGAAGGACGTCGAGAAGACCGGAGTCGGGTCATTCCTGAGGTGATATGAAACACAGCACGTGCCGCAAGCTAAGACCGGACGTGGCCGTCGGCCGCATCGCCGTGGCGCTGGCCGCGGCGGCCGAGGTCGATCGTTCGGTGCGCATCCCCGCCTCGTTCCGCGCGGGCGACCCGCTCCTCGTCCGCCAGGTGCCATCGTGGGTGGCCCGGGTAGCCCTCATGAAGTCGCAGCGCGCGTGGTGGCTGTGGTGCGAGCCGCGCCGCGTGCGGGCGCGCGACGCGCAGTGCGTGCTCGATCTGCCGGAGGGGCGCTACATGGTGGAGACGCTCGATACGCGATCCCACACGTGGGTGTCGTGCGAAGCGGCCGCGGGATCGCCGCTCGTCATCGGCCTGCCGTACACCGGGCGCCCGGTGCTGGCGTGCATCCGGCGCGTGGCGGTAGAGGTACAGATCCCGCGCGAGTAGCACGGGTCACGCAGGGCAGCCTTCGACCCTTCGGCACACTCAGGGTCGCCCTGAGCAGCGTCGAAGGGCGACAGGCTCAGGCCTGGGAAGCCCTGCGCCACGACTGGTTGGAGCAGTGAGGCCGCGCGTCACGCAGGGCTAAAGCCCTGCGCCACGACCGGGAGGAGCAGGTACGGACCCATGGGCCGTTCAGCGGCACACGTCTCGGGTCGGTCGGCCGACATCTGGCGACGAGTGCGTCCGTTCGTCGCGCTGGCGGGCGCCGTTGTCGTCTCGTTGATCGTGACGCCGGGATTCGTGGCGATGCACGCAACGGACGCGATCGCGCCGGGCCTGGGTGTGTCGTCGATCTATACGCTGTCGCGCTATCACGCGGCGCTCGCGGGCACACCCGGCGACACGCCGGTGTACGACCTCCACGGCACGGCGCCAGGCGGAACGGTGCTGGTGCTGGGCGGCACGCATGCGGACGAGCCTGCCGGTTATCTCGCCGCGGTCCTGCTGGTCGAGCAAGCGCGCGTCTCAGCCGGCCGGTTGATCGTGATTCCGCGCGCCAACGCGAGCGGATTCACACACAACTACCCGCAGGAGGGTCACCCCGAGTCGTTCAGCATCGCAACGCCCTGGGGCGCCCGCCGCTTCACGTACGGCGCACGAGCCACCAATCCCGTGCATCAGTGGCCGGATCCGCAGGTCTACACGCTGCCGGGGTCCGGCCAGACGCTGTCGGGATCGGAAACGCGCAACCTGAACCGCGCGTATCCCGGACGCGCCGCGGGAACGTTCACTGAGCAGATCGCGTTCGCCATCACGACACTTATCACCCGCGAGCACGTCGATCTCGCCGTCGATCTGCACGAGGCCTCTCCCGAGTATCCCGTCGTCAACACGATGGTCGCGCACCAGCGCGCCGTGGACCTGGCGGCGGTGGCGAACATGACGGTGCAGTCGAGCGACGTCGCCATCGGGCTGGAAACGTCACCCGTGAACCTTCACGGCCTGTCGCACCGCGAGTGGGGCGACGCCACGACGGCCATGGCCGTGCTGATGGAGACCACGAACCCGGCACAGGGCCGGCTACGCGGGCGCACGGACGCGGACCTCGTGGTGGGCGGGCGCGATCGGTTCTACGTGCTCGCCTCGATGCGCGGCCGTCTCTCCGTGCCGTTCCCCGACACTGGCTGGCCGCTGACGGTGCGCGTCGCCCGCCATCTTGCCGGCGTGGCCGCGCTCACTGGAGCCCTTGGAGATCTGTTGCCGGAGAAGGCCCTGACGATTAGCGGTGTGCCTGAATATCAGAGCGTCATCACGCGCGGACTCGGCGCGTTCTTGAGGAAGCCATCATGAAATCAGCACGTGTCGGAGCTCTCATCGTTGCCGCGGCGATGCTCGCGGCGAGCGGCGCGCGTCCCGCGGCAGCCACGCGCAACAATCAGGTCACCTCCAGCAAGGGGATGGTGGCGTCGGCCCACATG
>JAPKZP010000249.1 GCA_026393735.1 Acidobacteriota bacterium | reverse complement strand
CTCGCCCGCCTGCTCGAAGATCTTCGAGCTGCGCACCTGCATCTCTTCCTCGAGCGACCTCGAGAGCGACGACAGCGCGGACGTGTCCACGCGCACGCCCACCTGCTCGAGTGCCACGAGCACGGGCACGAGGGGCCATTCGAGGGTCCGGTACACCTCGTCGAGACCCTCGGCGGCGAGTTTCCCGCGGAGGACGGGCTCCAGCTGCAACGGCAGGTCGGCACGCTCGCCCGCGTAGGCGAGTGACGCGGTGGCCGGAAGCTCCGCGGCTGCGGTTGCCTTTGCGCCCTTCCCGTAGACACTCTCCTCGGTCAGCGGCCTGTAGCCGAGGTAGGACAGGCTCAGGTCTTCCAGGGCATGCGGAGCACGCGTCGAATCGATGAGGTAGCTGGCGAGCATCGTGTCGAAGCCCGGACCGCCGATGACGACGCCGTGGCGAGCCAGCACGATGGCGTCGTACTTCACGTCGTGCCCGATCTTCTCCACGTCTTCGTCGGCCAGGAGCGGCGTCAGGGCGGCGAGCACGGCCACCTCGTCGAGGTTGGTCACCTCATCGAGCGCGCGATGCCCCACCGGCACGTAGCACGCCTGCCGTTCCCGGTCTGCGACGACGAGTCCCACGATGCGGGCGTGCATCGGGTTGGGATCGTCGCCAATCACGCGGAACCCCACGCGGCGGGCCACGCGCAGGCGGTCCACGAGCGATTCGAACGCACCGATGGACCGGACAATGACGTAGTCGGTCGCGGTCGTGGCAGCGGTCGGGGCGAAGTCGTTGGTGAAGGTGCGGAACCCCAGTTCGGAGAAGAGGGCGTAGCAGGCGTCGCGGCGCGGCCCGGCGTACTTGAACGACTCCCACGAGCAATCGACGGGCACGTCGGTGCGAATCGTCACGAGCGCGCGGCTGGCCCGGGCGGCGTCGGCGTTGGCGACGAGCGCCTCCCGGTACCGTTTCTGCTGCACGGACGCCGCGCCGTCGAGCAGCGCGTCGAGCGATCCGAACTGCGCCAGGAGCTCGCGCGCGCCCTTCTCGCCGATGCCCGGCACGCCCTTGACGTTGTCCACCGAATCGCCGGTGAGCGAGAGCACGTCGATGACCTTGTCGGGCGCGACGCCGAACTTCTGGACGACGCCCTCGACGTCGTACCACGTGCCGTCGTCGCGGGGGTTGAAGACGCGGATCGGCCCGCCCACCAGTTGGAAGAAGTCCTTGTCGCCCGTCACGATCGCGACCGTGAACCCGGCGGAAGCGCCCTTCACGGCCAGCGTGCCGATCACGTCGTCGGCCTCGAAGCCCTCCGCGGTCAGCACCCGGACGCCGAGCGCCTCGCACGCCTGGTGCACCGACGCGACCTGCTCGACCAGGTCTGCGGGCATGGGCGCCCGGTTCGCCTTGTAGTCCTCGGCGAGGTCGTCGCGGAAGGTCGGGCCGGCCAGGTCGAAGGCCGCGGCGATGTAGTCGGGCTTGTGATCCGCGATGAGCTTGCGCAGCATCGAGACGAAACCGAACACCGCGTTGGTGGAGCGGCCGTCCGGGCCCGTGAGACCCCGGATCGCATGGTAGGCCCGGTACATCTGGGAGGAGCCGTCGATGAGGTAGAGGGTGGACATCGCACAGCCTCGGAATTCGGCCGCCTCCGCCAGGGCTTCGGCGGGCCGAGGGGTTCAGGCACGCGGGGTTCGGGATTCGCGGCTCGCGATCCGGAAATCGGGAGCCGTCGCAATCCTATATCATTGTAGGGTGATGCAGTCCGGCGCACGACCGCCGTTCCGAGCTGTTCTCCTGCTGGCCCTGGCCGCGATGTCCCTCATGTCGGCGACGGCGTGCGGCGGCGGGACGGGACTCGTCAAGCAGTACGAGTACGAGGAAGACATCACGCTGTCGGTCGACGGCAGCGCCCGGATTGAACTGAACGCGTCCATCCCGGCTCTCGTCAACCTCCGCGGGTTCGACCTCAACACGCATGCGACGGCGCTCCTCGACCGGAGCCGCATCCGCGACCTGTTCACGACGCCTGCCACGCGCGTCGTCCGGATCAGCTCGTGGCGGCGGTTCGGCCGCCGGTTCGTCCAGGTTCGGCTGGCCGTTGACGACATCACGAAACTCGGCTCGACGGCGCCGTTTTCGTGGGCCACGTACACGATCGATCGGCGTGACGGCCTCGTCGTGTACCGGCAGGTCCTCGGGGCCGCCGCCGGCAAGCCGGTCCCGGACCTCAAGCTGAAGGGGGATGAGCTCATGGCCATCCGCCTGCACGTGCCAAGCCGGATTCGCTATCACAACGCCGGTGAAGGCAACCTGAAGCGGGGCAACATCCTCGTGTGGGAGCAGGAGTTCGCGGCCCGCCAGATCGGTTCACCGCTGGAGATCGAGGCGCGGTTCGAGCAGACCTCGATTCTCTATTCGACCCTGATGCTGTTTGCCGTGAGCGGCCTGCTTGCGATGGCCGTGCTTGCGCTCCTCATCTGGTGGGTCGTGCGCAGAGGGAAGCCGGCCGCAGGCCAGGCATGACACGCACGGCCGAGCATCGGTGCCGATGATGCTGCCCAGGCACGCCGAGATCTGGCTTCCAGGCTTCGTCCGTTCCATGCGCCTCGCCCGCCGAGAGGCACGGCAGCGTCGAGGGGTCGTCGACATCCTGTTTGCGATCGCCGACCACTACGAGCCGTTGCACGGCGGCGCCGCGCACGACGTCGGACGCCGCCGGGTCGAGACATGGCTGGAACGGTACCCGGCGATGGCCGAGCCCTTCGTAGACGCGGACGGCCGGCACCCGCGGCATACGTTCTTCTTTCCCATCGAGCAGTACCGGCCCGAGTTCATCGCGCCTCTCGCCTCGCTCTGTCAGCAGGGGTTCGGTGAAGTCGAAGTCCACCTGCACCACGACGGCGACAGCGCGGCGCATCTCCGGGACGAACTCGACGCGTTCACGCGCACGCTGCACGATCGACACGGCCTGCTCTCGCGCGACGGCGCGGGCGTGATTCGTTACGGGTTCATCCACGGCAACTGGGCGCTCAGCAACTCGCTGCCGGACGGGCGGTGGTGCGGCGTCGACGACGAACTGAGCGTGCTTCGGGACACCGGCTGTTACGGGGACATGACGAACCCGGCGGCGCCGTCGCCGGCGCAGACGCGCACCGTCAACCAGGTGTACTACGCCGCGGGCGCGCGACGAGGACCGCGGGCGCACGACCGCGGCGTGCGCGCCGCCGTTGGCCGGCCCGCGTCGCCCGAGGATCTGCTCCTGGTGCAGGGACCGCTCATGGCAAGCTTCCGGCAGGCCAAGTGGGGCGTCGTGCCCCGCGTGGAGAACGGTGAACTGAACGCCGGATCTCCCCCGACGGCAGAGCGGTTCGCCGACTGGCTCTCCTGCGGGATCTCGGTTGAAGGCCGCCCGGAGTGGGTCTTCGTCAAGGTACACACGCACGGCGCACCCGAGTGTGAAGCGGCGATGATGCTCGGTCCCGGGGCGGAGGCGTTTCACCGGGACGTGCTGGCGACGTACAGCGACGGACGGCGCTACCGCCTGCACTACGTCACGGCGCGCGAGATGGTGAACATCATCCACGCGGCCGAGGACGGCAAGACGGGAAACCCGGGACAGTACCGGGACTATCGTTTCGGACGTCCGCCGGTCTCGGGGACGGCGGCTCGTGCGACGGAGTAGAAGGGTTGCAGAGGCCCGGCGTGTCCGGGTGCGGTCGTCGCGAGCATGCCCGTTCGTGTCAGGCGCGGACGGCCAACAACATTCGCACCTCAGGAGGTTTCGACGCGATGAACGCAAACCCTGACGCGACGGCATCTCCAGGCGACCCCCGCATTCCCGCCATCTTCCATTTCATCCACGTCGGCGGCCGGCCGTTCTCCTTCATCCACTACCTTGCCGTGCTGATGGCGTCGAAGGTCAACCACCCCGAGTGCATCTACTTTCACCATACCGAGGAACCCGACGGCATCTGGTGGGAACGGGCGCGCGAATTGCTGACCTTGCACCCGGTGGCGCCGGTGCGCGAGATCTACGGCAATCCCATCACGTTTCCCGCACACATGGCGGACGTGATCCGCCTTCAGATGCTGCAACGGTACGGTGGCGTGTACCTGGATACGGACGTCATCTGCATCAATCCGCTCGAACCCCTGATGCGGCATGCGTGTGTCATGGGGATGGAACCAGGCACTGGACTTTGCAATGCCGTGATTCTTGCGCAGCCCGGCTGCGAGTTCCTCCATCGGTGGGAGCAGCAGTACCAGGACTTCAGGACCGAACGATGGAACTACCATTCCGTGGTGCTGCCGTGGAAACTGGCCCGGGAGCATCCCGAGACCATCCACGTTGCCGATCAGTACGCGTTCTTCTACCCGACGCACAGCGATCCGTCGCACTCTTACTTGTGGGGCGGCAGGCCAGACTGGCGCGACGTCACGGTCCGGCTGGTCAAGAACGTCGGCCGCCTGACGCAGATGCGGCTGCTGGGTGAGCGGGATGCCATGAAGCTGGCCTACTACAAGACCTTCCACGCGCTGCGCGGCGCGCACTGGCACTACGAGAGGCTCAGGAAGTCCTACTGCCTGCACCTGTGGGAGAGCTTGTGGAGCGAACGCTATCTGAAGGCGGTGAGTCCCGGATTCCTGCAGGTGGACGGCGGCCATTTTGCGCGCGTGATGCGGGAGCGGCTGACGGCGGACGAATTGAAGGCGTTGGGTGACTGAATCCGAACGACTCGCGGACGGACGCACCCGGGCACCCTTGCGGTCCGCGGGTCGACTGCTTCCTACCGTCCCAGGCTCGTGACGCCGGTCTCTGGGATAGCGCCCATCAACTGGAGCAGCGTCCGGTAGTAGGATTCTTCTCCTCCCAGCGACAGGGCCCACTCCTGTCCGCGGCGCGCGATGGACTCGCGCCACTCCGGGTCGCGCACGAGACGCTCGATGGCCGAACGCAGCGCCGCCGGATCACCGGGCGGAACAATGACCGCGCGACTGTCGTCAAGAAATCCCCGGACGGCCGGTCCGTCGCTGATGAGGACGCACTTCCCGAGTGCCATGCAGGACAGATAGGTGCTGATGCCGGACGGGTTCAGGGACTCCTTCCGGATCGGCAGGCAGACGAACTTCGACGAAGCGACCCAGCGCAGCCATTCAATCGGTCTGGGCGGATGGCGAATCAGCACAGCCTTCTCAGAGAACGTGGCGCCGCCGAGGGTGGGGCCCACCTCCATGACGCTCTCTGTCACTCCAGCGTCCGGAATGCCAATCCGAAGCGGGAGGTCGAGATCCCGCGTCGCAGCAGCCAGCGTCGGCCAGTCGCGGTGCGTGCTGCCGCCCGCAAACATCCAGCCGCTGTCTCCGGTCTCGAGGGTCTGGATGAGCTCAATCGAGTTGACCTTGAACGGGAGTGAGCGGACTTTCGCGGGGTCCAGCGCGTAGAACGTCCGGTAGCCCGAAAAATCGTGCTGCAGCAGCAGGAACAGGTCGACCCGGCGGAACGCGAATCCCTTCGCCTTGGCGACGAGTCGCCCGACCTGGGATTTCGGCAATTGCAGATTGAGGTCGGACAGCACCAGCCGGACCCTGCGAGCGCCGACGAGCGGCAGCAGGATGCAGTACCACAACGAATCGTACGGCTCGCAGTCGAGGTGCAGAAAGTCGGCCGATCGTGCCCGCATCGCGATCCGCATGCGGGCTCGCAGGCCGCTCAGGCCCCTCGCAGGCACGGGGACGTACTCCACCTCGATCCCGCCCGCTGCCTGCCCCAACCGCTCCAGATTGGTTATCACTCGCATGCGCCGCTCACCACTTGGGAACACGCGTCCCTGGACGAAGGATCAATCGACGTGATTCTGTGTGTGGCCGGCCGCCCCGGTCAAGGGCTGGGCGCTCGCCGGGCCTGCGTCCCCGGCCCGGTGCAGCTTCTTGAGGGTCCGGGCGACGGCGGGGCCCCATGTCCCCCGGTACCCGCAGAGCAGTCTGCCGTAGAGGCTCCTGTTGAAGACGTAGAGCGTCCCGTGCTCTCGAAGGTGCTGCGTCCATTCACGCTTGTGCCCTTCGTCGCCGCCCATGTCGTATATCCGAAGCCCGCGTTCCCAGGCATCCCTCATCGTCTCGCTGGCAAGCAGTCGCCCGGGCCTGTATCTGGCGTAGGACTCGTCGTACGCCCACTTCAGGGGGTACATGCAACCGTCGATCACGAGGCTGTAGTACCCCGCGACCGTGACGTCCTTCACGCGGAGGAAGTGCAGCACGAACGCGTGCTCCAATGCGAAGGCCCGAGCGATCTCGTTGAAGAACTGCAGCGTCGTTGTCGCGCACGAGATGGCCGTGCCCTCCCGTCCCTTCCATCCGGATGCCTCGATCGCATAGAACCGCGCGAGCTGGACGGGATCGGCCGTCTCATGCCGTTCCAGGACCAGCTCTCCGCCCAGTTCCTTCACGATCTGCCGATAGGAGCGCCGAAGGTGCGATCGCAGGCTCGGGGTCACGGACGCCAGCCAGGGGCTGTCGGCGTCGGCGGCGCCCCGATCCGGAAACGGCACATAGTTGCTTGGAATGTCGGGACGGAGCAGCGTCGGGAATCCGCTGTCCACGGCACAGCCCGTCAGTTCGTCCACAAAGCCTTCGCGTGCGAACCTCGGAACGGAAAGCACGTCCCACCCGCCCGTTGACGCGATGCAGTCCCAGATCATGCGCGGCGCCAGAACCGCCTCCTCCGCGTCCCTGAGGATGTGAACCCGATAGAAATGCGGATTCATCGGCGCGCGCAGCCATCGAGCCGGCATGCCATCACGATTGGCGGTCTCCCTCACCAGCGGCAGAATGGCGACGAGCGTCCCCTTCGCGCGCGCCGTCACGAACACCGTCTGTGCGGTCGGCTCAAAGGCCGCGAGGTAGGCCATGATCCAGTCCGGATGCGCGAAAGGCTCCCGATCCCTGGCCCGAGCCCACAAAGTCCGCCATTCCGGCAGAAGGCGGGCCAGCGACGCTTCTGACCCGGGAATCAGTTCCGTGAGGAGTTCACCGGCGGATGTCATCATCGGATTGGACCCATCGCCACGAAATGTGCGGCCAACACCGTCGCAATCATGACGAGCACAGTGATTCGACTGCCGCGATCTTTGACAGCGTAGACCACCGGATCGTCGTGCATCTCACCGCGGGACGTCTTCACCCAGAGCCGGGCCAGCCAGTAGATCAACCCGACGGCTACGAACCCGAGCAACTGAGGCGCGGCATAGCGAGCTTGGGTCTCGGGCGCGGCGATAAAGAGCCCAAACACGACCACCGCCGACATCGCTGCTCCAACGCCGAGCGGCCACAACACCACCATGTCAGTCACGCGGTAGTCACGGCCCCGCGCCGCGTCCTCGCCGACCTGATCGAGAGAGACCAGCTCAGAGCAACGTTTGACCAGTGCCAGGCTGAGAAACACGAAGACGGAGAAGGCGAGGAGCCACGAACTCGTGGCAATGCCCGCGGCCACAGAACCGGCCAGGATGCGCAGGGTGTAGAGCAGCGACAGCAGGATCACGTCGATCAGGACGTACTCCTTCAGGACCCAGCTGTAGGCGCTGGTCAGGATGAGATACGTCAGCAACAAGAACAAGAAACCCTGCGACACGGCAAGCGCCAGGGCCAAGCCAATGGTGAGGGCAACGGCCGCGACGCAGAGCCCCAGCAGGATCGGTATCTGGGCACTGGCAAAAGGGCGGTGCCGTTTGCGCTGGTGGGCGCGGTCGTTCTCCAGGTCCCACAGGTCGTTGACCATGTAGGTCGCCGACGCGGCCAGCGAGAATGCCAGGAATGCAACGGTCATCGTCGCCAGTGTGTCCACGTTCATGAACGAAAACGCCGTCAGGAGCGGTACGAAGAGCAGGACGTTCTTGACCCACTGATGGACCCGGAACGCGCGCACCCAGACAGTGAACCCTGCCCGCTCGCGCGGAAACTCCTGTTCGACAGGCGTGTCTCGACGAACCCTCCTCGAAAGCCCAGCCGAGACGCCCACCAGCACGGCGGCATGTGCAGCCTTCCAGATAGGGATATCGGCGATGCTGTCGCCGGCGTACACGAACTTCCGACCTACTGTCTTGACGATCGCTTCCAGTTTGACGTCGCCCTTGAGGTTGCAGCGGTCTTCAGTCGCAATCACCTCGTCAAAGACGCCCAGGTGGGTGGAGACACGGTCGGCAATACGTCGGTGTGCCGCCGTCGCCAGGATGATTCGACGACCCTTCTGCCTCTCGGTGCGCAGGTAGGCCAGAAGGGGTTCGCAGTATGGCAGGTGTTCGGCCGAGATACTCGAGTGGGAGGTCACGGCGTCTTTGAAGCCGGCTCGCCCTTTCAGGAGCCAGCGGAGAGCTCGCAGCACGTTGAAGGGGTTACGCCGAACCAACTGGATGACCGACTCGGCCAATGTGTCCGTCGGCGTCAGTGTTCCGTCAAGGTCGACCACCAGCGGGACGGCGTGGATCTCGCCGAATGCCCCGGCCTGTTGCAGCGGTATGCCGATCTCATGCTGAGCGTCTGCTGAACCTGTCCGGTTGGTCATTTGTGCGCTCTTCGGATGATCTCACGAGGTCGGATGACCCGTGCCGCCCACGACGATGCTGTCTTGGCCGGCCCGCTGTCGTTCTGTTCGCCGTCACCGTCGTCGCATTGCCGTCCTGGGGCAAGTCGCGAGAGATGAACTCGCACGCCCGGTGGATTCTCCGCCGTGCGTGGTGATACATTGCGGCTGCGTTGTGTGCGTGCCCCGACGTTCTTGTGGCCATGGGCTTTGTTCGGCGGCGAAGCCGTCTTCCCCAGCACTCCCACAGGTCATCGATGCGCGCCCAGCGACCTTCGTCCGACCCAGCGCGGCAACTGACCGTTGCTCGTGCCCGCACACGCTCCAGGGGAATACTCCATGACGCACGCGAACGCCCGGGCACACCGTCGGTTGCTCGTCCTGCTCCTTGCGGTGGCGGTTCTGTCGCGGGTCGCGCTCATCGTGCTGCTTCCCATCGGCACAGAAGCCGACATGAAAGCGCGGACGGGTGACGAGCACTACTACTTCCAAATCGCCCACGCGATCGTGGACCGACACGAATTTCTCGAAGGCCACCTGCTCGCGTACCGTCCGCCCCTGTATCCAGCCTTCATAGCTGTGACCGTCACCCTCTTTGGCGACCCGGCATTCGCGCTCCAAGTCCTGCAGAACATCGGGTTCCTGGGGGCCGCTACCCTGCTATCGGTTCTTGCGGCCCGACTCCACAGGTTCAACGCGGGAGTTCTGACGGCCGCGTTGCTCATCGTGAACCCCCTGTGGCTGACGTTGCCCCAAACCGCCTATTCGGAAACGCTCTTCCTTGTCCTCATGGCCGTCATGATTTTCGTCCTCCAACGACTCGCTGAAGGGCAAACAGGTCCGGCCCATGCTCTGCTTTTCGGATTGTTGATTGGGCTGAGCGCTCTCACTCGCGAGATAGGACTTGTCTTCGGAGTCCTGCTGTTGGTCGTCTTCTGCCTGACGTGCCGACACACGCTCGGCAACGCGACCGTGCTGCGGGTGTCGGCCCTGGCGTTGGCAGCGTCCCTGGCGATCGTTGGCGGTTGGTCCCTTCGCAACGCGTTGGCTTGCCACGAATTCGTCCCGATCGCGACCAACGGCCCCATCAACCTGTACATCGGAAACAACCCTTCCGCGACCGGGGACATGGTCTGGGCGCTGCCTGCCCGTTCCCAGGAAATTTGGAACACCCACAGCGATCATGGCAAAAACGAGATCGAGGCGATGCGCCTAGCCGGAAGCCAGGCCGTAGGCTACATGCGTGCCTATCCCCAGGCAACCGCCGCGTTGTGGTCTCGAAAGTTCCTGCGCTTCTGGATCCCGACCCCGGGCGTGCCCTTCGGGTTTTCCTTCGCGGCGCTCGCCAGGTTCGGGCGGAGCGGCTTCTATCTCGTCTACACGCTTCTGGCAGCCTATGGATGCTGGATCCACCGCGCCAATCTTCTGGCGCGCGGCATCGCTGTCATCACGATCGCGGGTTCATTGCTCCACATGGTGACGTACTTCAACCTGCGGTATCGCGCCCCCTTCGACGCCTTTCTGGCCGTCCCGGTCGCCTGGGCCGTGCTCCACATCGTGCATCAACACCGATCGAGCCGCTCGTCCCTGCAACTGCCAGACATGTCGGACTGATGCACGTCACGGTCAGGCAGCAGGCAGTCGCGCGGTCAGTATGTTGCTCTCCTGCTAAAGTTTAGCGCCGTCGTGCCGACACAAGAGGCAGGGTTGGACTCTGCGCGCGAACAGGACCGGCCCAATATGGGTCGTTCAGAGAACGGAATCACGGGGCTGCGATGTCAGAACGGGATCAACTGACGACGCGAATCATCCGCGACGAAGGCGCGTGGGACGCGATCCGGCCCGAGTGGGACTCGCTGTATGCCTTGTCCCCATCCCCAGCGCCGCCCCTCGCCTTCGCCTGGATGCGTCGGTGGTGGCGTGTGTACGGAGCGATGTACGGGCCTGGAGGTTTGCGCGTGCTGACCGTGTGGCGGGGGACGATCCTCGTCGCCGTGCTTCCGCTCTACCTGCATTCCGGGAACATCAGACAACTCGCGGTCCGGTCCCTGCGTTTCATTTCGACGGGAGAGGCCGAGGAAGAGGAAGTCTGCCCCGAGTATCTAGGGCTTCTTTGCCTTCCCGGCGATGAGGCCGCATGCCATGCGGCCGTGTGGGCCGAGATCGGCCGCCTGGCCTGGGACCAGTTGGAGTTGCTGGATCTCTCCGCAGAATCTCCGCTCCTGCAAGCCGGAGCCCTTCCGCCCAACGCCCAGGTCTTCTCGCGCGGACCGAGTTATGTCGCCGACCTCACGGGTGGATTCGAGGCCTACGTTGCCCGCCTGTCCTCGCGAAATCGCAAGGCGGTCCGGCATCTCTTGCGGGATGGCGAACGTGCCGACGCGCGGCTCGAGATCGTGGGACCGGATCAGAGCGCGGGCGCGTTCGACGATCTGCGACGGCTCCACCAGGAGAGGTGGGCGGGGGAGGGGAGCCCTGGCGCCTTCTCGGCCCGGCGATTCATTGAATTCCATAGCGGACTGGTCCAGGAGTGGGTGCCGGACGGCAGGGCCATCCTCGCCAGGTTGTGGCTTGCAGAGGAACCGGTGGCCGTACTGTATGGATTCGTGTCCTCGCGGACGTTCCACTTCTACCAATCGGGCGTCCGGTTGGACGGCGGCGGGCGAGTGGAAAGCCCAGGGATTCTGGCGATCCTGCTCCTCATGCAGGCTCTTGCCGACCGTGGCGTGACGGCTCTTGATTTTCTTCGAGGGCCGGCCACGCACAAGACGCGGATGGCGACGCTCGAACATCCGATCGTCGGCGTGCGGATACAGAGGCCGACCGTTCGTGGAATCGCCCACCGCGTCGTCCAACGCGCCGGTCGAATCGTCAAATCGCGCTTCCGCGTCCAGACCGGAGTGCGGGCATGAGGCGGGCGCGCACGATCGACGCACTGTCTCGATGCGGTCTTCTCTCGTCCCTGGCGCTGGCCATTCGATGGTCCGGAGTGCTCTGCCTGAATTACCACCGTATTGGAGACGGGCGTGAGAGCCTGTTTGACAGGGGAGTCTGGAGTGCAAGCGCCGAGGACTTCGACGAACACGTACGATTCCTCAGTTCTCATTTCGACGTGGTGACACCCCTTGATCTTCCCGAGATCCTCCGAAGGCGGAAGGGCCGGTTTGTCCTGATCACGTTCGACGACGGTTATCTGGACAACTACCAGACCGCCTTCCCCATCCTGAAGCGGCATCGTGTGCCAGCCACGTTCTTTGTCGCCACAGGGTTCGTGGACAACCCTCGTCTTTCATGGTGGGACGAAGTGGCCTGGATGGCGCGCACCAGCCCCAAGTCCGGCATCGAGGCCGGCCGTTGGCTATCCGGGCCGGTGCTGTTCGACGACCCGGACAGGGAATCCGCTGTCGGCGTGTTGCTCCAGGCCTATAAAGCGATGCCCTCTGACTCGACCGACGAGTTCCTCGGATATCTCGCCGACGCGACCGGGAGTGGACGATTCGACGAGGGCGTGAACGGGCACTGGTGGATGACGTGGGACATGCTCCGTGAGATGCGGGCTGCCGGAATGGTGATCGGCGGACACACGGTGAATCATCCGGTGCTGGCCCAACTGCCCGTGGAGCGCCAGTGTGCGGAAATCGAGGGCTGCGGGCGTCGGCTCGCCGAGGAACTTGGCGAACCCATGCGGCACTTCAGCTATCCGGTGGGCGAACGTTACTCGTTCACCAGCGCCACTCGGGCATGCCTTCAGAAGGCCGGGGTCCGATACGCGTTCAGCTACTACGGCGGGACGCGAAGATACCGGCGATGGGACGACCTGGACATCCGGCGGATTGCGGTTGAGAGCTACATGGACCCCGACTGGCTCCGGGCGGCCGTGAAACTGCCGGGCATCTTCGGGAAGGCCAGGTGATGGCCTGCGTGCGAGCGTGCGACCGCGCTTCCAGGAGATTGACGATCGGCGTGTCCACGTGATGCAACTTTCACCATCGTGGTCGTCCGCCTGCTCTCGCCAAGTGACTACGGGCTCTTCGGATTTGCCATATTGGTGTCCGACCTGTCCGAGCTCATCGCCGAACTGGGGTTGGGAGCCGCCATCATCCAGATGAAGCACCTGGATGAGGCGGAACTCGAAACCGTGTTCTGGCTGTCCGTGGCCGGCGCCGCGGGGATGTACGCGGTCATCTGGCTGGCGGCTCCGGCGATCGCGATGTTCTTCAATCAGCGGCAACTGACGGCCGTGCTGCGGGTCAGCATGGTGACCTTTCTCATCAGTTCGGTCCGCATCGTCTCGTGGAATCTGCTGACGAAGCACGTGGACTTCAAGCGCCGATCGGTCGCCGACGGAGTGGCGACGGTCGTCGGGTCGATCACCATACTGGCGTTCGCGTATGGGGGCTGGGGCGTGTGGGCACTGGTCGCAGGCCTTCTGCTCCGGGAGACGGTCCTGACGTTGAGCTGCTACTGGGTCCTTCCCTGGCGGCCCCGAGGGCAGTTCAGCCGCAAGGCGGTCAGGAGGGTGTTCGGCTTTGGCGCGCGGACATCGGGCGGCCGCATCGCCTGGTACTTTTCCAGCAACGCGGACTTCCTCATTGTCGGCAAACTGCTCGGCCAGCAGGCGCTGGGGTTCTACTCCCTGGTCTTCCAACTGGCAACGCTTCCCGCCGACCGGATCACGTCGATCGTCAAGCAGGTCGCCTTTCCCGTGTACGCGCAGCTGCAGGACCAACCGGAGTCCTTCAAGCGGTTCTTCCTGAAGACGATCACGCTCATCTCTCTCATCACGTTCCCGCTGATGACGGGACTGGTCGCTGTCGCCGACGTTGCCGTTCCCGCCTTGCTGACAGCGAAATGGCAGCCCATCGTCGTTCCGCTGCGAATCATGTGCGGCATGGGCATGGTGCTGTCGATCAGCGCGTTGATTGCGCCGGCGGTGCTGGC
>JAPKZP010000015.1 GCA_026393735.1 Acidobacteriota bacterium | reverse complement strand
GCGACTTCGAGCGTTTTCTCAGGGCCTGCGCCTTGCGCTCCGCCAACCTGCTCAACAAGGCTGACCTCGCGCGCGACATCGGCATCGCGCCATCCACCGCCAACAACTGGCTGTCGATGCTGGAGGCCTCCGGCCAGGTCGTACTGCTCGAACCGTGGTTTTCGAACAGGACCACGTCGCTCGTCAAGAGCCCCAAGCTCTACGTGGCCGATACAGGACTGCTCTGCGCGCTTCTCAACATCCGCACCGAGGAGGCGCTTCGCCAGTCGCCCTGGGCTGGCGCGGTCTGGGAAACATATGTGTGCGCCCAACTGCGGCACCGGGAGCGGCGCGAGGGACGGACGGGCAGCCTGTTCTTCTGGCGGAACCGCACACGCGAAGTGGACTTCGTGACGGATGTCGGCGGTCGGATCCAGCTCTTTGAAGCAAAGTGGACCGAACTGGCCAGAGAGGGCGATTGTGCCAGCCTGAAGTCCGTTCGAGACCTCATCGGATCGCGGCGCGTCTCCCGGGCGGCCGTCATCTGCCGGACGAGGCACCCCTACCCGATCGCCGGCGGGTTCGAGGCCCTGAGCCTCGCCGACCTGGAGTGACCACGGACGCCGTACCCGCGCGCAGGTTTTGAAACCGTCCATCGTCCCTAGTAAGATGCCACCGATGCACCCCCTCGTAGTTCCGCGCGGCCAGCACACGCTCTCGCGGCGGGACGTCGACCCTGAGGCCCTGAAAGTCCTTTATCGTCTGAAGGATGCGGGGTTTACAGCGTACATCGTCGGGGGCGGCGTCCGCGATCTGCTGCTGGGGCGGCGGCCCAAGGATTTCGACATCGGCACCGATGCCCATCCATACCAGGTCAAGAAACTCTTCCGGAACTGCGTCATCATCGGCCGCCGCTTCCGCCTGGCCCACATCCGGTTCGGGACCAAGGTCATCGAGGTGGCGACGTTCAGGCGGCAGGTGACGGCCGAGGAGACGAAAGAAGCCGAGGCGGCCGCACAGGCCGGCGACGCGTCCTCGCCCGGCGACGCCGATCATCTGATCCACCGCGACAACACGTTCGGCACGCCGGAAGAAGACGCGTTCCGCCGCGACTTCACGCTGAACGGGCTGTTCTACGACATCGCCACGTTCTCCATCATCGACTACGTCGGCGGGCTCGAAGATCTGAAGGCGCGGCTGATCCGCTGCATCGGCGACCCGGTCGTGCGTTTCCGCGAAGATCCGGTCCGTATGCAGCGGGCCGTTTCGTTCGCCGCACGGCTCGACTTCTCGATCGATCGGCCCATCACCGACGCGATTGCCCAGACGCGGCACGAACTGGCGCGGGCCGCGCCGGCGCGCCTTGCCGAGGAGTACTACAAGATCCTCCGATCCGGTTCGGCGGAACGCACGTTCCGGGAACTGCATCGCGCGGGACTGCTCGAACCGCTCAGCGACGTGCTGCACCGCAAGGCCGGGGACGAGATGTGGGCTTCGCTCGCACGCCTCGACGAGTACCGTCGCCGCTTCGAGGCGGTACCGGCCACGTTGACCAACGCCATCCTGCTCGGCAGCCTGATCGTGCCGCTCGGCTTTTCGGCCGCGGGCTGGCCGGCGTGGATGGAACACCGCGACAGGCCCGGCCTCAACCTGGGAATCCTGCCGCTAGCGCGCCGCGACGTGGAACGCATTCACCAGGTGCTGGTGCTCCAGCGCCGGATGCGCGAGCCGAGCCGTTCGGGCCACGCGCGCCGGATGCTGATGCAGCGCAGCGCCTTCATCGATGCGCTGACCTGGCTCGAGATTCACGGCGACGCGCCCGACATGCTCCCCTACTGGCACAGCGAAGTCCCGCCGACGGACTCGCAGGAACCCAGGCCCCGCAGGCGGCGCCGGCGACGGCGCCCGCGGGCCGGCTTTCCTTCCCATAAGCCTCCGGAGTAGAATCTGGGACGCCGGGTCGAACCCCGGTTCCTCTCGCCTCGCCTGCCCCCGTCGCCGTTCCAGAGACGAGACGGCTTGTCGGCCCGACATGCTGGCTACCCGTGACAGACGAATACCCGTTCCGATCCATGGAGACCCGCCATGCGCGTCAGTGACTTCCTCACGATCCGCGACTTCACGTCCCAGGAACTGTTGCACCTGCTGGACCTGGCCCGCGACATCAAGGCCACTCCGGCCCAGTACCAGGACGCGTTGAAGGGCAAGACGCTGGCCCTCATCTTCGAGAAGCCCTCCCTCCGGACACGGGTGTCATTCGACGTCGGCATCCAGCAGCTGGGCGGGTTCTCGGTGTACCTGTCGCCTGCCGAAATCAACCTGGGTAAGCGCGAATCGGTGTTCGACGTCGCCAAGAACCTCGAGCGCATGGTGCAGGGCATCATGATCCGGACCTTCGGTCACGACATTGTCGAAAAGATGGCGGAGTACGCGAGCGTCCCGGTGATCAACGGCCTGACCGACTTCAGCCACCCGTGCCAGGCGATGGCCGACTTCCTCACCATCCGCGAGCACAAGGGCACGCTCGAGGGCCTGAAGCTCGCGTACGTCGGCGACAGCAACAACGTGTCGAACTCGCTGATGTTTGCCGCCGCGCGCTTCGGCGTGCACGTCGCCATCGGGTCGCCCGCGGGCTATCAGCCGACGGCGGACGTGACCGCGTGGACGCGCGACGAGGGCAGGAAGACCGGCTCGACGCTGCTCATCACGACGGACCCTGCAGAGGCCGTGGAGGACGCCGACGTGGTCTACACCGACACGTGGGCCAGCATGGGGCAGGAGGCCGAGGCCTACGCGCGCAAAGCCGTGTTCCGTCCCTACCAGGTCAACGCGCACCTCTTCCGCAAGGCGAAGAAGGACGCGCTCTTCATGCACTGCCTGCCTGCGCACCGGGGCGACGAGGTGACCGACGACGTCATCGACTCGCCGCACTCGGTGGTGTTCGACGAGGCCGAGAACCGGCTGCACGCGCAGAAGGCCATCATGCTGGAGATGATGAAGTAGGTGCCCGGTGGCGGAAACCGCACTGATTGCCGTCGGAGGCAACTCGCTCATCCGCGCGGGTGAGAAGGGCACGATTGCCGAGCAGTTCGCCAACTCGCGGCGGACCGCTCAGGCGATCGTCCAGATCATCCGTCTCGGCTTTCACGTCGTCGTCACGCACGGGAACGGGCCGCAGGTCGGCGCGGCCCTCATCCGCTCGGAACGCGCCGCCGACCAGGTGTACTCACATCCGCTGGACGTCTGTGACGCGACCACGCAGGGGGAGATCGGGTACCTGCTGCAGCAGTCGCTGCAGATCGAGCTGGCCGCGGCCGGCCTGAACACGCCGGTCGCGACCATCGTGACGCAGGTGGTGGTCTCGGCGGCGGACCCGGCGATGGAACACCCGACGAAACCCATCGGGCCGTTCTACTCGGCGCGCGAGGCCGAGTCGCGGCGGCAGCAGCTCGGTTGGAGCATCGTCGAGGATGCGGCGCGCGGGTACCGGCGCGTGGTGGCGTCGCCCGAGCCGCTCGAGATCGTCGAGGAGGGCGTCATCCGGCGCCTGATCGAGACCGGCGTGCTGGTCGTAGCCGTGGGCGGCGGCGGCATCCCCGTCGTGCGATCGGGCCGCGGCATGCTGCGCGGGGTCGAGGCCGTGATCGACAAGGACCGGGCGTCGGCGCTGCTGGCCGCGAGGTTGAAGGCGGAGTACTTCATCATTTCGACCGACGCCGACCGGGTGTACCTGAACTACAAGAAGCCGGACCAGCGCCCGCTTGGCCGGGTGACGGCCGCCGAGGTTGAGGGGTACTACCGCGACGGACAGTTCCCGCCGGGCAACATGGGTCCCAAGGTGCAATCGGCGCTGCGGTTCCTGCGGGACGGCGGGAAAGAAGTGATCATCACGTCGTACGAGCGGCTGCTCGACGCCGTGCGGGGCGAGGCGGGCACGCACATTGTTCGAGGGGGACCCGGAGGCTGAAGCCTCCGGGATTCGGGGACAGGTGCTCCGATGAAACTGAAGCACGTGATCGAGTCTCAGCAGTTCACGGTGCCGCTCCTGATGGAGCTGTTCGAGCGGACGCGCCAGATGGAGAAGATCGTGGCGCGCGGCGGCACGCAGGACTACGCGCAGAAGATCATGGCGTCGCTCTTCTACGAGCCGTCCACGCGCACGCGCTTCTCGTTCGAGGCGGCGATGTGCCGGCTCGGCGGGCGGGTCCTGTCGACCGAGCACGCCCGGGTGTTCTCGTCGGAGATCGAAGCGGAGCAGCTCGAGGACACGATCCGCATCATCTCGGGCTACTCCGACGTGATCGTCCTGCGCCACACCGAAGAGGGCGGCGCACGGCGCGCGGCGCGGGTATCGAGCGTGCCGGTCGTCAATGCGGGCGACGGGCGCGGCGGCCAGCATCCGACGCAGGCCCTCCTGGACCTCTACACGATTCACCGCGAGCGCCATTCCCTCGACGGCCTGACGATCGCGATCGTCGGAGAGCTCGACAAGGGCCGCACCGCACGGTCGCTGGCGTACCTCCTGAGCAAGTTCGAGCGGGTGAAGATCCACTTCGTCAGCCCGCCCGAGGTCCAGATGCGCCAGGACATCCTGGATCACCTGGACGAGCACGACGTCTGGTACGACCTGTCGCACGACGTCGCGCCCATCGCGGGCGAGGTTGATGTGATCTACCAGACGCGGATTCGTCCCGAGCGCGTCGTCGATCGCGCCTCGCTCGGCCGCTACACCATCGACGAACGGCTGCTCCGCAGGATGAAGCCGGACGCGATGGTGCTGCACCCGCTTCCCCGCACGGTCGAAATCGACAAGGCCGTCGACGACGACCCGCGGGCGATGTACTTCAAGCAGACGACGAACGGCCTGTTCATCCGCATGGCCCTGCTGACCCTCCTCTGGGACGAGGAATAGGAGACCCCATGCTCGGACCGCGCAACCAGAAGCCCGAAGACCACTAACCGACGGCCCGTCGGTTCGTCGCCGTCCTTCGTGCTGGCCCCCTGGTTTCATTCACGGACAGGTGCAGGTATGTCAACGATCACGCGGACACAATCACAGGCCTTCATCGAGATGGAGGAGCAGTACGGCGCCCACAACTACCACCCGCTCGATGTCGTCATCGAGCGCGGCGAGGGCGTGTGGGTCTACGACGTGGAAGGCAGGAAGTACCTCGATTGTCTGGCGGCCTACTCGGCCGTCAACCAGGGGCACTGCCACCCGCGCATTATGCAGGCGGTCGTCGACCAGGTGAAGCGGGTCACGCTGACCTCGCGCGCATTTCGCAACGATCAGCTTCCGCTGCTCTACAAGCTGCTGTACGACCTCACCGGCTACGAGATGTCGCTGCCGATGAATTCGGGGGCGGAAGCCGTCGAGACGGCCGTGAAGGCCGCCCGCAAGTGGGGATACACGGTGAAGGGCATCCCTGCCGACAAGGCGGAGATCATCGTGTGCGCCAACAACTTCCATGGCCGCACCACGACCATCATCAGCTTCTCGACAGACGAGCAGTACCGGGACGGCTTCGGGCCCATGACGCCAGGCTTCGGGGTCATCCCCTTCGGCGATGCCGCCGCGCTCGAGCGCGCCATCACCCCGAACACGGCGGCGTTCCTCGTCGAGCCCATCCAGGGCGAGGCCGGCATTGTCATACCGCCGGACGGGTTCCTCAAGAAGGTCGAGGCGCTCTGCCGGGCGAACAACGTGCTGTTCATCTGCGACGAGATCCAGGCGGGCCTCGGGCGTACGGGCAAGCTCTTCGCGCACCAGTGGGAAGGCGTGCGCCAGGACATGGTCATTATCGGCAAGGCGTTGTCGGGCGGCTACTACCCCGTTTCGGCGGTCCTTGCGCACACGGACGTCCTGGGAGTGTTCAAGCCGGGCGATCACGGCAGCACATTCGGCGGCAACCCGCTGGCGTGCGCCGTCGCCCGCGCGGCGCTGCAGGTGCTGGTCGACGAGAAGCTCGTCGAGCGGTCTGCCGAACTGGGCGCGTACTTCCTCGAGCGGCTCCGTACGTTGAAGAGCCCCATCATCAAAGACGTGCGCGGACGAGGCCTGTGGATCGGGGTCGAGCTCACCGTCGCCGCCCGTCCCTACTGCGAGCGCCTGATGGCCGTCGGCATGCTCTGCAAGGAAACCCACGACCACGTCATCCGCCTCGCGCCGCCGCTCGTCATCACCCGCGAGGAGATCGACTGGGCGTGTGACAGACTCACGGAGGTTCTGACGGCGTAAGGGGGTTTCCCTCCTCTCGCCTCTCGCCTTTCGCCTTTTCCCTGTCATGTATCACGAGGTGTTATGAAACCTGTCCGCACCGTCATCATGGGAGCCGCCGGGCGCGACTTTCACAATTTCAACGTCGTCTACCGCGACAATTCCCGTTACGACGTGGTTGCCTTCACGGCGACCCAGATCCCGAACATCGACGACCGGAAGTACCCGGCGTCACTCGCGGGCAGGCTGTATCCGAAGGGCATCCCGATCCTGGCCGAAGCGGATCTCGAGCAGATCATCCGCGAGCACAAGGTGCAGGAGGTGGTGTTCGCCTACAGCGACGTGCCGTACAACTACGTTCTCGACCGCGCCTCGATCGTCAACGCCGCCGGCGCGGACTTCAAGCTGCTGGGCGCCGAGTCGACGATGCTCAAGAGCCGGAAGCCGGTGATCGCCGTCTGCGCGGTGCGCACGGGATCGGGCAAGAGCCAGACGACGCGCCGCATCGCGCAGATCCTGCGGGAGCACGGCCTGAAGGTGGCGGCGATTCGCCACCCGATGCCGTACGGCAATCTCGAACGGCAGCGCGTGCAGCGATACGGCGCCATCTCGGACCTCAAGAAGCACCTCTGCACGATCGAGGAAATCGAAGAGTACGAGCCGCACATCGTCAGCGGCACGATCATCTATTCGGGCGTGGACTACGGCGATATCCTGGCGCAGGCGCAGGAGGAGGCCGACGTCATCCTGTGGGACGGCGGCAACAACGACACGCCCTTCTACAAGACCGACCTCCACATCGTCGTGGCCGACCCGCTGCGCGTGGGCAACGAACTGACCTACTACCCGGGCGAAACCAACCTTCGGATGGCGGACGTCGTCATCATCAACAAGGTCGACACGGCCGACATCACCAGCATCAACAAGCTGCGCGCGAACATCCGCGGCGTCAACAAGACGGCGGTCATCATCGAGGGAGCCTCACCCATTACCGTGGATCATCCCGAGCGGATCACCGGCAAGCGCGTGCTCGTGGTCGAGGACGGCCCCACGCTGACGCATGGCGAGATGAAGTTCGGCGCGGGCATCGTGGCGGCCGGCAAGTTCAGCGCGGCGGAACTCGTCGATCCGCGGCCCTACACCGTCGGAACGATCTCGCAGACGTTCAAGAAGTACCCGAACATCGGCGTGCTGCTGCCGGCGATGGGCTACGGAGACAAGCAGGTGAAGGATCTCGAAACGACGATCAACCGGACCCCGTGCGACACGGTGATCATCGGGACGCCGATCGACCTGAACCGGCTCATCACGATCAGGAAGCCGACCGTGCGCGTGAGCTACGAACTGCAGGAAATCGGCAAGCCTGACCTGATGGATGTGCTGAAGCCGTTTCTGAAGAAGAAGAGGTAGGGGTCGACCCCCGTGTCGACCCGGGCAAGAACAGGGCCTTGCCGGGCTGGGATTCGCTAGAACCGCGCGGTGTAGGCCATCGACAGGCTTCGGCCGGGCGCGTCGAGACCCCAGGCGATGCCGCGGTAGTTGGCGTCCGTCAGGTTCTCGAGCTCGAACATCAGCTCGTGTTTCGTGCCGAACCGGAGCCCGCCGCGAATCGCCACGGTCGTGTAGCCGTGGACGGCGGTGTAGAGCGGCGCCGAGTCGGCCGTGCCGAGCACGCGGGTCTGTACCTGCGACAGCGTCTCTCCCGTCACACTCAGCACGTCGTCCGCGTTCCCGGCGATGCCGTCGGGGCCTCGCGTAACCCAGCCGCGCGCCGTGGCGCCGTTGTAGAAGAAGTTCTTGATATTGGTCCGCGTCCGCGTCGCGCCGGTTCGACGGTCCTCGAGATCCAGCGTCGAGAGACGTGTCTGCTCGCCGACCGCGTGCAGGATGGGCTCAACCCAGTAGCGGCCGGTCGGCGACGAGTAGCGCAGCTTCAGGTAGAAATCCGGGCCGGGCGTGCCGCCTTCGATGTTCGGGGCAAGGCCGGTCGCCTTGTCCCTGGCGTGGAGGACCGTCAGCACCGTCCCCACCGACCAGCGCGGCCCAATGCTCCAGTCGAACTGGTGCTCGAACCCGACGATCTGCGCGTCGCCGTAGTTCACCCGGACAAGCACGGGACTCGATGAGGCCGGCACGTACACGACGCCCGTGGGCCCCTGCGATGTGATGACCTGGTCACCGAGCGGGATCCCCACCGCCCCGGCGGGGAGGATGAGTGCCTGATAGGCGATGTTGTCGTTGATGTTGTTGGCGAAGACCGACGCGTCTGTTGAAATCCGGCGGCTGCGGTAGCTGAAGCCGCCTTCGTAGTTGAGGCTCGTCTCCGGTCCCGCAGGCTCCACGGGCAGACCCGTCGACACTGCCGTGGCGCCGGCTGCAGACCCCACCGTCGCGCCGAGATTCGTCACTTCGCTGGCGGACACCGTGTAGCCGGAGCCTGTCAGCCCCAGGGTGCCGAGATCCGTGATGCTCGGCGCGCGGAATCCGCGGCTCACGTTCGCCGTCACGTTCCAGCCGGGCTTCGGTGTCGCGACGATGCCCGCGCGGAACGTCACGCTGGATGTATCGAGCCTGTCGTCGGGCCACAACGGCTTGCCGTTCACCATGGGGCTGTCCGCGGCGTAGGCCCGATAGTGCGCGCCGCTGAACCGCAGGTCGCCGACGACGCGGACACGGCCGGGCACGACGTTGAACGAGTCCTGCGCGTAGATCCCTTCGCTGCGGTACGTGGCGCCGTCCGGGACGCGGCCGCGACGCACCGCCGTGGCACCTGTCACCGGGTTGTAAGCCCACGACGGTGCCTTGATGTGCTCGGGATAGTACTCGCCGCCCACCAGCAGTTCCTGCCGCTCGCCGAGGCGGGCCGTGCCCTTCAGCTGGAACCCCTGCGAGTACATCCGCTCGAACTCGTGGGTGATCGAGGCGTTCGGGTTCCCGTTGCCGCCCTGGTTGACGCGCTCTTCCTTCTGCGTGTTGAACGAGTAGGTCGCCGTCACCTGGTCGAAGATGCCGACATGCGCCCGGTTGTACTTCACGTAGAACACGTCGAGCGTCAGCCCCTTGAGGTCGGCGACGAGGTTGCCGTCGCCGCCCAGCAACTGGTCGTACCGCTTCCCGCCGTCCTGGTGGTTGCGTGTGTAGCTGAACACGAACTGGTCGTTCGATCTCGGTGTCCAGTTGAACTTTACCAGCCCGCCGTACTGCGTGAATTCCGTGTCGGGAAGCCTGGCGTCCATGAGCCTGTCGGACGTGACGCCGAGAAACCGCGTGACGGCCGCGTGCGAGTCGATCCCTTCGCCCGGACGGAACGTGTTCATCTTCCGGGCTGCAGCGCTCACCAGCATCCCGAAGGTCCTCGCGGAGTACGCGGCCGCGAGGTTCGTCCCGATGCTCTGGTCGGTGGTATTCGCGCGGACACCGACGTTGCCGCGCCACGACGGCGAGCCGGGCGACGCCAGGCTGGGCACGATCGACAGGAACTGGACGCTGCCGCCCATCGCGTCGCTGCCGTACTGGGCGCTGTTCGGGCCACGGAGCACCTCGACGGCCTGGAGGCTCGTCGGCTCGATCAAGTCGAGGAACGTGTTGACGCCGCCGCGCTGGGCCGAGTTCGAGTACCGCACGCCATCCACGAAGATATTGACCTTGGCACCGGTCAGTCCGCGAACGTAGATGCCGCCCATGGTCGGGCTTGTGCGCAGCAGGTTGACGCCGGGTTCCTCCAGCACGGCCTGGGCGACTACTGCCTTGGCGCGTTCGAGGATGGCGCTGCTCTCGATGACGTTGACGGGCTGCGACACGGCCTGGATGTCCTGCACGACGCCGGGCGTCGCGGTCACGGTGACTTCGGCCTCGACCGGTGTCGGCTCGAGCGTGACGTCGACGGCCGATGGCGAGCCTGACGCCACGGTCACCGCCATGCGCCGCTCGCTGAACCCCGGAAACGACACGAGCAGCACGTAGCGCCCGGGGGCGACCCCTTCGAACACAAACCGGCCGTCGTCTCCGGTGCGCACGCTGCCAACCGTCGTCTGCGCGCCCGTCAGCAGCGCGACCTCGGCGCGGGCGATCACGGCGCCGGAGCCGTCACGGACAACGCCCTTCACCGCGCCGTCGGCGGCCATGGCCGGCGATCCGCAGACGAGTCCGACGGCGAGCATGCACAGCGCGACAACGACAACGGACCTGCGTGACGCGATCATGAACCACCCTCAGGGAGCTGAACGTCAGGTTGCGGACGAGGAGTCATGCGATGGTAGTACGTCGAGGCAACCTACTACCAGAGGCTAGTAGTTGCGCGCGGTGCCAAGCAACAAGGCTCGAGAACCCCTGAACCTTCAACGACATCCCCCACCAGACGGGCGTCGCGTTCCCGCGTCAGGCGACCGGCTGATTTCGGGGGTATACTTTCTGAGGTTTCCAACCGACCACGAGTGCATCGACATCCCCGTGTGAGGGCAACATGTGGCCCCGGCGCGAACATGCGCCGGTGCGCCGGGAGGACGGCCATGGATAGGAAGACGGCGAGCGATTTCCCTTCAGACGTTCTGATCCTGTTCGACGCGTACGTGCATGGCGCGATTGATCGCCGCGGATTCCTGCACAAGGCATCGAAGTACGCCGTGGGCGGCGTCACGGCGGCAATGCTGCTGGATCAGCTGAATCCGCGATTCGCCGAAGCCCAGCAGGTCCCGAAGGACGACAAGCGACTCAAGGCCGAGTACGTGCCGTACGCGTCTCCACAGGGCAACACGACGACGCGCGGCTACCTGGTCAAGCCGGCGGCCGCCAAGGGCAAGCTGCCCGGGGTGCTCGTCGTCCACGAGAACCGGGGACTCAATCCACATATCGAGGATGTCGCACGCCGGCTGGCGCTCGACAACTTCGTGGCGTTCGCGCCCGACGCCCTGGCTCCGCTGGGGGGGTATCCGGGCGACGAGGACGCCGCACGGCAGTTGTTCCCAAAGCTCGATCAAGCCAAGACCCGCGAGGACTTCGTCGCCGCCTTCGCATTCCTGAAGAGCCAGCCCGAATGCTCCGGCCGGATCGGTGTCGTGGGCTTCTGCTGGGGCGGGAGCATGGCGAACACGCTGGCCACGCGGCTTCCTGATCTCGGGGCGTCCGTGCCGTTCTACGGCGGCCAGCCCAGCGCGGAGGACACGGCGAAGATCAAGGCGCCGCTGCTGCTCCACTACGCCGAAACCGACGAACGCATCAACGCCGGATGGCCGGCCTACGAGACGGCCCTGAAGGCGAACAACGTCGTCTACTCGATGTACAAGTACCCGGGCACGCAGCACGGGTTCAACAACGACACGACGCCGCGCTACGACGAGGCCGCCGCGAAACTGGCCTGGCAGCGGACGCTCGACTTCTTCAACAAGCAGCTGCGGTAGAAAAGATGAAGGGTGCGCGCGCCGGCGGGCCGCTACTTCTTCCAGCGCGGGACGCCCCGGCCCGGGGTCCACGGCGCGCCTGCCGCTTCGAGGCGCTCTCCGAGTTTCCTGAGATCGACTTCGATGAGCACCCGCATGTCTTCGAGCAGTTTCTCGAAGCCGGCGGCGGCGATGTCGTAGTCGCGCTTCACCGTGTCGGTGATCGGACTGGTCGACCCGAGTTGCGCGCTCACCCGGTCCATGAGCGACGGCAGCGACGCCTCGGAGCGCCTCCGCACGACGCGATCCCCGGCGAGCGGCGTTCCCGCCGCGCGCAGTCTACGTTCGAGCGCCGCGATGTCCGAGGCGAGCGTGGCATCGGCCTTCGGCGCCTCGACGACGGCCTTCTTCATGAACTGGAGGCTCCGGAGTGCTTCGTCTGACGCGGCGGACGCGCCCATCATCGCTCGCTGCAGGGCGCCGGCCCGCTGCTGGAAGGACAGCAGCGCCTGGCGGTTCTTCTCGTCGAGCGTCGCGAGGTGGAGCGACTCGACCGTCAGGGTCTGCGGTTCCGCCAACGGCGTCACGACTCCGCCGATGCGTTTCGCGATTGACACGGTAAACGTGCCTGGCACCACGAGCGGCCCCACGGGTCCGGACTCCCACGACTCACGGACCGGTTCTTCGAGTTCCGTGGGGTCGACGGGCGGATACCGGAGATCCCACGCCACGCGGTGCATGCCCTGGGAGACGGGCCCTGTCAGCCGGCGCACGACCTGTCCCGCCTGGTCGGTGACGGTGACGATG
>JAPKZP010000294.1 GCA_026393735.1 Acidobacteriota bacterium | reverse complement strand
GGGCACGATCGGGTGGCCCGGCGCCGTGATGGCGCTGCAGAAGGTCGGCTACGAGGGCACGATGGTGCTGGAAGTGGCGCCGAGCGACGACCCGGCGTCGGTGCTGGCGCGCCTGACGGCGGCGGCCGCGCGGCTCGAGGATTCGGCAGGGAGTGGATCATGACACACCAGGGAAGCGTTGCGTACATCGAGGACATTGCCCGCTACGAGGGCCAGCCGGTCGTCATCCGCGGGTGGCTGCACAACCGCCGGTCGAGCGGCAAGATTCACTTCCTCACCCTGCGCGACGGCAGCGGGTTCATCCAGGCGGTGATGTCGAAGGCGGCGGTCGACGAGGACACGTTCCGCCGCGCGGATCACCTGACGCAGGAAACGTCGCTCATCGTCTCGGGGACGGTCCGGGCCGACTCGCGCGCGCCGGGCGGATTCGAACTCGACGCCTCGACGCTCGAGATCGTCGGGACCTCGGTCGACTACCCGATCACGCCGAAGGAGCACGGCGTCGACTACCTGATGGATCGCCGGCATCTCTGGATCCGCAGCGAACGCCAGCACGCGATCCTGCGCGTCCGCGCCGAGGTCATCGCGGCCGTGCGGCGGTTCTTCGACGACCGCGGCTTCATCCTCGCCGACACCCCAATCTTCACGCCGGCGGCCTGCGAGGGCACGACGACGCTCTTCCCCGTGCAGTACTTCGACGATACGACGGCGTACCTCACACAGAGCGGCCAGCTCTACAACGAGGCCGACGCCATGGCCCTCGGCCTCGTGTACTGCTTCGGCCCGACGTTCCGCGCCGAGAAGTCGAAGACGCGCCGCCACCTGACCGAGTTCTGGATGGTCGAGCCCGAAGTCGCGTTCGCGACGCTCGAAGACGTGATCACGCTCGCCGAGGACCTGGTCGTCTCCGTCGTCCAGCGCGTGCTCGAGCGCCGGATGCCGGAGCTGAAGCGGCTGGAGCGGGACGTCTCGAAGCTCGAACAGGTGCAGAAGCCGTTCCCGCGCATCAGCTACGACGAGGCGGTCACGATGCTGAACGCGAAGGGTCAGCCCTTCGAGTGGGGCGGGGACTTCGGCGCCCCCGACGAGACCGTGCTCGCCAGCAGTTTCGACCGGCCCGTTGCCGTGCACCGCTACCCGTCCAAGATCAAGGCGTTCTACATGGAGCCGGATCCGGAGCGGCCAGACGTGGCGCTGTGCGTCGACGTGCTCGCGCCCGAAGGCTACGGCGAGATCATCGGCGGGAGCCAGCGCATCGCGGATTACGACCTGCTGGTGCGGCGCATCAAGGAACACGACCTGCCGCCCGAGGCCTTCGAATGGTACCTCGACCTGCGGCGCTACGGCTCCGTGCCTCACGGCGGCTTCGGGATGGGCATCGAACGGGTCGTCACGTGGATCTGCGGCCTGGATCATCTCCGCGAGGCCATCCCGTACGCGCGCATGCTCTACCGGATCTATCCGTAGGCGAGTGGCGAGAGCATGAAGATAGGTTTCGTTTCCCTCGGCTGTCCGAAGAACCTCGTCGACTCCGAGGTCATGATCGGGCTCGTGCAGCAGGCGGGGCACGACGTCACCGCCGACGCCGCGGATGCCGACGTGCTGGTCGTGAACACGTGCGCCTTCATCGACTCGGCCAAGCAGGAGTCCGTCGACACGATTCTCGAGCTGGCCGAACTGAAGAAGACGGGCCGCTGCCGGAAGCTGGTCGTGACCGGATGCCTGGCGGAGCGGTACCGGGACGAGCTGTCGCGGCAGATCGGCGAAGTCGACGCGGTGCTGGGAACCGGGCAGGTGCCCGACATCGTGGCGGCGGTGTCGATGCCGGGGACGCCGGCTCGGACCGGCGCCATGCCCCTCAGGCTCTTCAAGCGGGCGTCGGCCCTGACGCCGCCGGCCGCAGCGGCGGCGGACCTCCCGCGCTACCTCTACGACGCCGAGACGCCGCGGACGCTGGTCACGCCGAAGCACTACGCCTACATCAAGGTGGCGGAAGGCTGCGACTACACGTGCGCGTTCTGCATCATCCCGACACTGCGCGGCCACTACCGCAGCCGCGCGCCGGAGTCGGTCGTCACCGAGGCGCGACGCCTGGCCGACCGCGGCGTACGGGAGATTCTGCTCATCTCGCAGGACACGACGTTCTACGGGGTGGATCGCGGCGAACGGGGCGCGCTGGCCCGGCTGTTGCGCGAACTGAACCGGGTCGACGGCCTCGAGTGGATTCGCCTGCTGTACCTCTATCCCACGACCATCGGCGACGACATGCTCGGCGCCATGGCGGAGAGCGACAAGGTCTGCAAGTACGTGGACCTGCCGCTGCAGCACGCGGCTCCCGGCGTGCTCAAGCGCATGAAGCGGCCGGGCACGGGCACGACGTACCGCCGGCTGCTCGACCGCATTCGCGCGCGCGTCCCGGGCGTTGCCCTCCGCACGACGCTCATTGTCGGCTTTCCCGGCGAGACGGAGGCTGAATTCGACGAACTCATGCAGTTCGTCCGGGATGTCGCGTTCGATCATCTGGGCGTGTTCACGTACTCGCACGAGGAGGGCACGCCCGCGTTCGCCCGCCGCGACGACGTGCCGCACAACCTCAAGACGCAGCGCCGCAACCGCCTGATGAGCCTGCAGAAGCGCCTGGTACAGAAGTCCCAGCGGCGCCGGATTGGCGAGCGCGTCCGGGTGCTGGTGGACGGCCCCGCGCCCGAGCACGGCCTGGTGCTGCGCGGCCGCCTGCACAGCCAGGCTCCCGAGATCGATTCGTGTGTCTACCTCTCGGACGTCGACCCCGCCACCTGCCCCCCCGGGCATTTCGTCGACGGCACCATCGTCGGCGCTCGCGAGTACGACCTGGTCGTCGAACCATTGCCCGCCGCCGAAGGCGAGTGATATACTGGGTTACTTCGTAAGTCCCATCTGAGACCGCTGGAGTGGGTTCAGTGCCCACTTTTTTCGTTTCAGGGGTAGGCGCGCAGTGGATACCGGATCGGATCTCACCCGGCTCGAACGGATTCGGGCCGTCGCCGAACGCGTGGCGCAATCGCGCGGGATCGAGGTGTTCGACCTCAGTTTCCGGCGCGAGGCGCACGGCTGGATCCTGCGGATCTTCCTGGACAAGCCGGGGGCGCCGGTCCATGCGGGCCGCGCGGGTACGGTCGTCGGCGACGGCGTCACGATCGCGGACTGTCAGTTCGTCAGCACCGAGGTCGGCACGCTGCTGGACGTCGAGGATGTCATCGGGCAGCGTTACACCCTCGAGGTTTCGTCGCCCGGCCTCGACCGGCCGCTCCGTGGCCCCGACGACTACCGGCGGTTCGCCGGCTGTCTGGTGAGGATGGTGCTGTCGGCCGAGGTGGATGGCCTGAAGCACGTCAGCGGCCGCCTCCAGGGCATGGAGGGCGACGAGGTGCTGGTATTGGTGGGCAAGGACAAGGTCAGGCGCGTGCCGGCCGGACTCATCGAACGTGCCCGGTTGGAAGTGGAGTTCTAAGCATGGCAGGCAGCAGCAATCCCGTCCAGCAGACGATCGAGGCCCTCGCCAAGGAGCGGGGCATCGACCCCCAGGTCGTAATCGCGGCCATCGAGGACGCCGTCCTCACGGCGTCGCGCAAGGTGTTCAAGGGCGGCGAGAACCTGAAGGCCCGCTTCAACATGGAGACCGCCCAGGTCGAACTGGTGGCGGTGCGGACCGTGGTCGAGACCGTGGAGAACCCGGCCGTGGAGATCTCGATCGCGGAAGCGCGCGACACCTACCGCGAGGCCTTCGGCGAGGAGGTCGCGGCCAGCGTGGAAATCGGCGACGAGATGGAGTTCCCGAAGCCCACCGAGGGGTTCGGCCGCATCGCCGCGCAGACCGCCAAGCAGGTCATCTTCCAGAAAGTGCGCGAGGCCGAGCGCGACAACATCTTCGCCGAGTACAACCAGCGCGTGGGCGAAGTCATCACCGGGATGGTGAAGCGGTTCGAGAACGGCGACATCATCATGGAGATCGGCCGCATCGAGACCGTGCTGCCGCGCAAGGAGCAGTCGCGGGCCGAGAGCTACGCGCCGGGCGACCGCGTGCGGGCCGTGATCAAGGCGGCGACGCGCAGCACGAAGGGCCCCCAGATCGTCCTGTCGCGCACCGATCCCGCGCTGCTCATCAAGCTGTTCGAGCAGGAAGTCCCGGAGATCTACGACGGGACCGTGATCATCAAGGGCGCCGTGCGCGAAGCCGGCGACCGCGCCAAGGTGGCCGTCTACTCGCGCCAGCGGGACGTCGACCCGGTGGGCGCCTGCGTCGGCATGAAGGGCACCCGCGTCCAGGCCATCATCCGCGGGCTGCGCGGCGAGAAGATCGACATCGTCGAGTGGTCCGAGGACCAGGTGCGGTTCGTGACCAACGCCCTGAGCCCCGCCAAGGTGCAGCGCGTGACGATCGTCGACGACCACGAAAAAGTGATGGAGGTCGTCGTCGAGGACAAGCAGCTGTCGCTGGCCATCGGCAAGAAGGGCCAGAACGTCCGCCTCGCGGCCAAGCTGACAGGCTGGCGCATCGACATCAAGAGCGAAGAAGAGAAGCGCAAGGAAGTCGAGGCCCAGTTCGAGGAGTTCGAGATGCCCGCCGACGGCGAGGCCGGCGCCGGCACGGCGGAGGAACTGGCCCTGCCCGATATCCACGACGAGGTCGTGGGTGTGCTGCGGCAGGCCGGGTACACGTCTGCCGCACAGGTGGCGGCAGCCGATCCGGCCGATCTGATCGCCACCGGGTTGGACGAGGAAACCGTGCAGGCGGTGATCGAGGCCGCTCAGGCGGCGGCCGCCGGTGCAGGGACCGCCGCGCCCCAGGAACCCCCGACCGAATCGTAGTCGTGCACATTAGTTGAGGTCAGCGTTGGCCACTGTTCGGATTTACAAGATCGCGGAGTTGCTCGACACCACGAGCCAGGAAATCGTTGCGCTGTTGAAGCGTGACCACGGCATCGAGGTCAAGAGCGCGTCGAGCACCGTCGAAGAAATCGTCGCGCGGCAGTTCGTCGAGCGCCTTGCCAAGAAGCGGGGCATCAAGCTGCCGTCGGGCGACATCTTCGCGGAAGGCGCTGCGGTGAAGGGGAAGAAGCCCGCGGCCGGCAAGAAGGTCGAGCCGCCGCCGCCGCCCAAGCCGTCCTTGCCGCCTCCGCGGCTCGTGAAGACGGTCAAGCACCCGGCGGAACACCTCGAGGAACAGCCGCCGGCCGACGTCGAGCACCCCGAGGTCCACGAGGCCGCGATCGTCCAGGAGCACCCAGCGACACACGGTCCGGAAGCTGCCGCGGCCGAGCACCGTGAGCCCCGGCACCATCCGGCGCCCACCAAGGTGCATGTCGAGCTCGAGCCGCCTCCCCCGCCTCCTCCGCTCGTCCCGACCCACGCGCCGATCCAGGCGAAGGCTCATGCGCCGGCCAGTGCGGCACACGCGCCCGTTGCCGAGCCTCCGACAATCGCGGAGGCGCCGGCCGCTGCCGACCAGGCACCCGCTGCGGCCGCGACACTGCCCCCCGCGTACACGGGGCGTCTCGTACCGCCGACGCTGCGCCTCAGGATCGAGGAACCGCGCCAGCCGATGACGGGGCCCGAGCCCGGCATAGGCCAGACGATCTCGCTGCCACGGCCCCAGGTGGGCGCGAAGGGCAAGAGCCCCGCGGCCCCGCCGGCCAGCAGACCAGGCCTGGCGCCGTCCACGGCCAAGCCCGGCACGCCGTTGCCGCCTCGTCCTGCGGGCATGCGCCCGCCGTCCGGACCGGTCATGACGCGGCCGCCGGTCACGGGCGGTCCACGCCCGCTGCCGTCGCAGCCTGTCAGGCCGCAGTCCGGCATGATGCCGGGCCGCCCCGGCGCGCCAACCGCCCCGCCGCGTCCGGCCGTCGGACGACCGGCGCCTCCGCCCCGGCCCATGGGCCGCCCGGGAGGCCGAGGGCCACGGCGCGACAGCGGCCGCGACTCGGCGACGCCAAGCCCGTCGCTCACGGCGGCGCCGCCGCCCGTCACGCGCACCATCACACTGGCCGAGGGCATGACCGTAAAGGACCTGAGCGACAAGCTCGACGTGCGGGCGAAGGAGATTCTCAAGAAGCTCCTCGATCGCCGCATCATGATGACGATCAACACGACGCTCGACACCGAGACGGCCACCTCCCTCGCCCGCGAGTTCGGCGCCGACGTGAAGATGCGGAGTTTCGAGGAGGAAGTCCTCGAGGTCGGCACGGACGACAGCAAGCCGGAGGACCGGTCCGAGCGCGCTCCGGTGGTCACTGTGATGGGCCACGTCGACCACGGCAAGACGACGCTGCTCGACGCCATCCGTGAAACCAAGGTCGCGGAGCGCGAAGCGGGCGGCATCACCCAGCACATCGGGGCGTATCAGGTCACGGTCAACAAGCGGCCGGTCGTCTTCCTCGACACGCCCGGTCACGAAGCCTTCACGCTGATGCGCGCCCGCGGCGCCCGCGTCACGGACATCGTCATCCTCGTCGTCGCGGCCGACGACGGGGTGATGCCGCAGACCCGGGAAGCGATCGACCACGCCCGGGCGGCCGGCGTGCCGATCATCGTGGCGGTCAACAAGATCGACAAGCCCGAAGCCAATCCTGAGCGCGTGATGAAGGATCTGTCGGACCTCGGCCTGATGCCCGAGCAGTGGGGCGGCCAGACCGTCACCGTGCTGGTGTCGGCCAAGAAGCGGCAGAACCTCGAGCAGCTGCTCGAGATGATCCTGCTCGTGGCGGAGATCGCCGAGCTGAAGGCCAACCCGAAGGCGCCGGGCCAGGGCGCGGTGCTGGAAGCCAAGCTGGACAAGGGACGCGGGCCGGTGGCGACGGTGCTCGTGCAGAACGGGTCGCTCCACGTCGGCGACACGGTGATTGCCGGGTCCATCATCGGCAAGGTGCGCGCGCTCATCGACGACCGCGGTCGCGTGGTGAAGGTCGCGGGACCGTCCACGCCGGTCGAGGTCCTCGGCCTCTCGGGGTTGCCGGCGCCGGGAGACACGTTCCAGGTCATCGTGGACGCCGCCAAGGCGCGCCAGGTCGCCACCTTCCGCCAGACGCAGGCCAAGGAGAAGGCGCTCGGGGCGAAGGGCTCGCGGCTGACGCTCGAATCGCTGAAGCAGCAGTGCTCGCCGACACGCTCGCGAAGCTCTCCGACGAAAAGGTGAAGGTCCGCATCATCCACTCGGGCGTCGGCGCGATCAACGAGTCGGATGTCCTGCTGGCCTCGGCGTCGAACGCGGTCATCATCGGGTTCAACGTGCGCCCGGATCGCAACGCCGCCGACCTCGCCGAACGCGAGGCGGTCGACATCCGCCAGCACTCGGTCATCTACCACGTGACCGACGAGATCAAGAAGGGCATGGCGGGGCTCCTCGAGCCGACGTTCCGCGAAGTGCGCGTCGGGTCGGCCGAGGTGCGCGACACGTTCAAGGTGCCGAAGTTCGGCACGATCGCCGGCTGCATGGTCACCGACGGCCGCGTGGCCCGGGCAGGCGAGATGCAGGCCCGGTTGCTTCGCGACCACGTGGTGGTCCACGAAGGCAAGATTGGCTCGCTGCGCCGCTTCAAGGACGACGTGGGCGAGGTGAAGGCCGGCTTCGAGTGCGGCATCGGCTTCGAGCGTT
>JAPKZP010000520.1 GCA_026393735.1 Acidobacteriota bacterium | reverse complement strand
GCGGATGCCGGCGAGGTCGTAGCCGACGCTGATGTCGAACACCGTGCCGTCGGCCTGTCCGGGTGACCCCAGCACGCCCCAGGCGTCCAGCGCCTGAATAAGCATCGAGGCCTTCACGTACTCGCGCACCGACAGATCGAGCCGCAACTCCTGCGACCACTCGGTGTTGTAGCCGAGCGTCGCCATGTCGATGCAGGGTCGCGAGAGGGTGAGCGTGTCGTTCGCCTGCACCGTCTTGAGCTCGATGATGCGCGCACCGGCCAGCCAGCAGAGCGCGATGTTCTGCGCCAGCTGGGTGTGCGGGCCCGCGGCCGGCCCGATGGGATTCGCAGCCCGCTCGCCCGCGTAGGGCACCGAGAGGTCGGTGGCCGGCGATGGCCGGTAGAACTTGCGTGCGGGCAGATCGAAGATGGCCTCGCGCCGATCGAATTCGCGGCGAGCGCGGCGCAGCAGGACTGGAAAGGCGACGGGCACCAGTTCAGCCACGCATGCGCCTCCACAGCGCGGCGGCCACCTGCCGGGCGCGGCAGTAGACCGCGTCGACGTCGATGTGCGTCGGCACGCCGTTCCGGCAGACCCACCGTCCCGCGGCCATCACCGCCGAGATCATCCCCGGTTGAACGCCCGCGAGCAGGTGCGCCGGGAGGTTCGCGGCGGCGAGCGGAGTCGGCGAGACGTAGTCCACAACGACGAGGTCGGCGGCCGACCCGGCTGCGAGCGTGCCGAACGGCACCCCGAAGATCTCGGACACGAGCGGCTGGCCGCCGTCGAGGAGCGACGTCACCGGGAAGCTCCGGCCGAGCCCCAGGCGTTCGCGCAGCCGGAAGTGTGCGAAGCGCGCCTCCGCAAGCATGTCGGCTGGCCATCCGTCCGTGCCCAGCGCCGCTCGCTGCCCAAACCGATCCGCCGGCGCGTGACCGACGGCATTGTTCATGTTCGATCGAGGGTTGTGGACCAGCCGCGCCCCGGCCTTTCCGACGCGCACCAGTTCCGCGTCCGTCAGGTACACGCCGTGCGCGAGCACCGCACGATCATTGAGGAGGCCGAACGTCTCCAGGCGGTCGAGGATGCCGCACCCGTGCGCCCGGCGCGTGCGCTCGACGTCATGGACCGCTTCCGCGACATGAATGTGGATCCCCGTCCGATGGTAACGCGCGAGGTCCCCCAGCGCCGCCAGGCTTCCATCGTCGAGCGTGAACGACGCGTGCGCGCCCACGAGGCCGCGGACGTGCGGATCGGTGCTGGACGCCGACAGGAACCGGTCGTTTTCGGCCAGGCCGGCGTCACGACGACGGAGCCCGCCGCGGTTCGTCACTTCGTAGCAGAGCACGCCGCGCACGCCTACGATGCCGAAGGCCTCGCGGATGATGTCGAGTGATCCGGGGATGACGTTGGGCGACGCATGATGATCGACAATGGTCGTGGTGCCCGCCCGGACGGCTTCGACCGCGCCGACCATGGCGCTGTAGTAGATGGCTTCGTCGTCCAGCGCCTGGTCGAGCGTCCACCAGACGCGGCTGAGCATCTCGGGGAACGAGCGCGGTGCACGCGACGGGCCGGCCATGCCGCGCGCCAGGGCCGAGTACATGTGGGTGTGCGCACAGACGAAGCCGGGCAGCACGAGCCGGCCCCGGACGTCTTCCACCACCTCGCCAGCGCGGGGCCGGAGCTGCGCGGCCCGTCCCACGATCGTGTCGCCCTCGACGCGCAGGTCCGCGCGCGTGAGGCGTGGCGGGCCGAGCGTGACGAGCGTGGCGCCCTTGATCAGCATGGCGATGACTCCTGCACGATCGCCTCGACGGCATCGAGGCTGGGGCGGACGTCGTGAGGCGTGCCGGCTACCTGGACCGCCGTCCGGATGTCCTTCAGTCCGTTGCCCGTGATGACCGCCAGCACCGAGGCATCGCGCGGCAGCAGGCCGCTGGTGACGGCCGCCCGCAGGCCGGCGATGCCCGCAACGCCGGCAGGTTCGCCGAACACCGCGGCCAGGCGCGGCGTGATCCGCATGGCCTCGAGAATCTCCTCGTCGGAGACGGCGATCATCGCGCCCCTGGACGCCCGGACCCAGGCCAGCGCACGACGCCAGTTACGGGGCGTGCCGACGGCGATGCTGTCGGCGACGGTGTCCGCGCCGGAGGGCGCGACATCTGAGTTCGTTGCAAAGGCCTTCACGATCGGACTGGCACCCTCGGCCTGCACGCCGAGCATCCGCGGCAGCGTCCTGACCAGCCCAAGCCGCTTGAATTCGTGCAGACCCTTGGCGATGCCGCCAATCGTGCATCCGTCACCGACCGAGACCACCACCCAGTCGGGCAGGGCACCGCCAAGCGACGGGTCGGTCGCGAACTGCTCGGCGATCTCCAGTCCCGCGGTCTTCTTGCCCTCCACGAGGAACGGGTTGGTGCCGCTGTTGCGGTTGTACCACCTGAAGCGTTCGCATGCGGCGCGGCACAGATCGAACGCCTGTTCGTAGGTCCCGCGGACCCGGAACACGGTGGCCCCGAACATGAGCAACTGCGCGATCTTGGGTTCGGGCGCGCGCTCGGGCACGAAGATGTAGGCGGACAGGTTGACGGACGCCGCCATGCCGGCCAACGACGAGGCGGCGTTGCCGGTGGATGCGCAGGCGATCGCGCGGTAGCCGAACTCCAGCGCCTTCATCACCCCCACAAAGCTCGCGCGGTCCTTGAACGACCCCGTGGGATTCCGGCCGTCGTCTTTCAGGAAGAGGCGCCGCACGCCGACCGCGTCAGCCAGGCGAGGGACGTCGTACACCGGCGTCCATCCGACGTGCACGAACGGCCGCAGGATGCGCGCCGGCACCGGCAGCAGCTCGCGATACCGCCAGATCGTGCGTTCGCGCCGCGCGAGTTCCTCGAACGTCAGGGCTAGCGCGACGGCGTCGTAGTCGTAGCGGACGTCGAGAATGCCCGTGGGGCCGCAGATGCGGCACGTCTGATGGTCGCCGGGCGGGTAGGACCGGCCGCACACGATGCAGACGAGCTCGATGATCATACGCACCGTGAACAGTAGCGCCGCCCTGCGCGCGGGGTCAACCGGGGTCCCGAATTGCGACCTTCTCTCTACCGCACGGGCCAGCTGACCCGTTCGGTGGGGATGTGCTCCCCGGCAAGGAAGCGCTCGCGGTCGGCCGGATCGTAGACGGAGATCACGTTGCCGAGCGTGGTGCGGGCGGGCCAGTCGAGTGCGGCAAGTCCGCTGTGCTGCCGGAACCGGGTCTTGAAGGCGTCGGCTTCCCACGACTCGATCGCCAGGAACGGCGCGTAGCCGCGGCCCCGCAATTCGTCGAGCACGCGGTCGAGCCAGTCCGGCTCGATGGCATCCCAGGACAGCGTGGGCATGTCCGCGTAGAAGCGGATGCTGCCGGTTGGCTGCGCCGCGATGACAACGGCGTTGGCGGGAAGTGTCCGGGCTGCGTAGCGGCCGAGCTCGACGTACCTGCGCTCGAGCGCCTTCAGCCGGAAGACATCCAGATCCTCCGCGCGCGAAATCCAATAGCCGCCGAGGCCCACAGCGACGACCAGCACCACGGCGCCGCGCGCCAGGGCCGGGAGGCGCCGCGCCGCATGCTGAACGACGAGCATCGTGCCCACGACGAGCATGGGCAGTCCAGGCAGCAACAACCGCGAATGCCACCAGTCGGTGACGACGACATACGGTAGCGACACCGCGAGCACCGCGAACACAAAGGCCAGCAGCAGCCAGGCCTGTCGCCGGTTGACTGCGACGAACGGCGCAAGCAGGCCGATCGCCAGCAGAGGCGTGTGGGCGGACGCCAGCCACGCCAGGCAGTTCACGAGATTCGAGGCGACATGACTGAGGCTGAACAGCGCCCCGAGGTCGCCATAGCCGGAACGCCATGGCGAGCCGTACATCGCCGCGTGCAGCCACGCGACGGCGGCGAGGCCCGGAATCAAGCCGACCACCGCCGCGGCCGCGAACCGCCGGGACGGAAGCGCCAGCAGCACCGGGAAGATCGCGAGCGGGGCGAGGGTCGGACGCACCATGACGGCCGCGCCGGCGAGCACGCCCGCGAGGAACGCACCGCGGTCCTTCGACTCGGCCACGCCGAGCGCGGCAGCCAGGCTCGCGGTCCAGAGCGCGGCCGCCGGAACGTCGCTCATGGGCTGGACGAGCTGATAGAGGAACGTCGGGCTGCAGGCCATCAGCAGCGCCGAGGCCGCGCCCACGACGGGGCCTCCCAGTCGCCGGCCGATGAGGAAGGTGCACCAGACGCCGAGCGCGCCCATCCACGGGACGACCACGAAGATCGCCGGCAGGCCGCCGAGCTTCAGCGCGACGGCCATCAAGAGCGGCAGCCCCGCCGGGCACAGCGGTACCGACGCGCCAGATGGACCGGGCAGCGGCATGAAGCCCGACGGCGCAAGTGTCGCCGGGGCATTGGGCCAGGGGATGGGAGGCGGAATCAACGGCGCGAGTGTGAACGCTCCGCGCGAGAGCATCAACGCCTGTTCGGCGTAACAGTGCGAGTCCGACCCGCCGACGGCCACCGTCCCCCATCGCGTGCCCACCGCCACCGTCATGAACACAGCGAGCAGGGCGGCGGCTGCCGCCAGGTTCCCGAGGTGCCGTTCACTCGCGAAGCCGCCAGGCCGCGGTCCCCTCATCACGTCCCCGACGGTGGCGCGGGCCGCCAGCCGCTGAATCGATAGCCCACCAGCACCCGCAGCGCCCGCACCCCGTCCCGCCACCCGATCTTCTTGCCCTCCGCGCGTTGACGCGGCTTGAAGAAGATGGGCAGCTCAACGATCGTGTGGCCGGCCAGCAACAGCTTCGCCGTGATCTCCGGCTCGATGTCGAACCGGTTCGACTCGAGCCCGAGCGACCGCGCGACATCGGTCCGCATGATCTTGTAGCAGGTCTCCATGTCGGTGATGCGCGCCGAGAAGAGCAGGTTCGTCACCGCCGTCAGCACACGGTTCGCCGCGATGGTGATGCGCGGCGCGTCGGGCCGGCCCGAGAGGAACCGCGACCCGTACACGACGCGTGCCTGGCCGTCGACGATGGGTGCGACGAGCGCCGCGAGCTGCGCCGGATCGAGTTCGAGGTCTGCGTCCTGGATGGCGATGATCGTGCCGCGCGCGTGCGCCAGGCCCCGCCGGATCGCTGCGCCTTTGCCGGCGTTGGCCGGCGCGCGAATGATGCGGAGCGCGTCACCGCGATGTTCGAGGCCCGCGAGAACTTCCGCCGTGCCGTCGGTGGACCCGTCGTCGACGACGATGATCTCGCGAGGCACGGGCAGGTCGATGGTCAGGAGG
>JAPKZP010000783.1 GCA_026393735.1 Acidobacteriota bacterium | reverse complement strand
GCGAGGACATCGCCCGGCGCGATCGTATCGAGCAAGGTGTTGCCGCGCAGGCTCATGGCATTACGAAGAGAGGTGAATTCCGCGTCGGGCGGAATGCCTGGCGTCAGATTACAGGGCTCACCCAGTTCGGAGACCGAATGCATCCGCGCCGTGGGGCCGCCGTGGCCGGCGAGCGGATCGAACGAACCGTCGGCGCGAAGGCGTCCGACAAGCTGCTCGTCCTGACCCGGGTCCAGGCCCATGCCGCCGCGGGCCGGCGAGTCGTGACACGTGGCGCAGGACGGCCCATTGAACAGCGGTCCCAGGCCTTGCGCCGGCGTGAAGTCCAACGAAAAGACAAAGGTGCCGAAGTCGCTCATGCTGGCGGCCATTCTGGCGCGCTGGGCCAGCGCGAACAGCTGCGACGACCCCCTCGCTCGGAATGCCGGAACCGACATCAGCACGCCGCCTTGCGGAGTCGTCGCGGTCACGTAGATAGTCTGGCCGTCGGACGATACGGCAATGCCGCTGGCCCGGAACCCTGGCACGTCCGCGTCAATCAGCCGGATGCCGTGCACCTCGCCGTCGATGCTCATGCGGACGATCGAGTTGTTGCCGCGGTTGAGCACATACACGTCCGAACCGCCGCCCAGTGTCGTGTTGCTGGCGAAACTCGGCGAGGCCACCTCGCGCGTGGCCGGCGCCAGATCGATCGGCACGTCGAAATCCCGCGATTGAAGCTCGGGACCCAATTGAAGACCAGGCCTTCCCTGGCAACCATGCGGGGCTGTGTCGATTCGGCGGTGTAGCGATCGACGATGGCCATGGGCGTGACCGTGCCCGGCGGGGCCAGTTCGTCGACGCCTTTCGCGACGTTGATCTGTACGACGCTGCCGTCGGCCTTGACTGCGACGAAGACGGCGCGGCCACTCAGGTCGGGCGACTTGGTCACGATTGCCGTCCCGAGGGCCGCCGACGTCAGGCCGTGAATCGAGCCGGCATTTCGGTTCGTCAGGTTGCCGGCAAAGACGCCGCCGGCCACGGGATCTGGCGCGCCGGCCAGCGGGTAACCCTGGGGGTCGAGCACCGTAATCGTGCCGTCACCGTTGGCGCCGTTTGGCGCATTGGCGATCCAGGGACGGCCGTTGCCGTTGTTGATCGAAATTCCCAGCGGCAGGCTGGCCGATGGCAGGTCCCGAGTGACCGCCTGCGGTTCGGTGACGCCGTTCAAGAAGGCCGGGCTCTGTGCCGTGTACATCTGCACGACGCCAGTGAGCGCCGACGCCTGGCCACCCCCAGCCGCAAAGCCGGGTGGAACAGCCGCCGCGTTGGCCCGGGGATCGATCGAGAGCACCGTGCCCTCCGGCTCCCCAGGACGCGCTGGCGGTGCGCCGAAATTGGATGTCGAAGCCACCAGGACGCGGTGAGGATCCAAGACGCTTCCGGGCTGCGCGAAGGCCGCGAACGCCGGCTTGTCGTGCATGGGGCTGCCCGTCAGGAAGTCGCCGACTTCAGCGACCGCGCCGGCTCCCGGAATGCCGGTGGCGATCACGCGTGCGTGTACCACGCCCCAGAAGCTCTCATTGGTCCAGGGATGGCTGAAGGCGGAGCTTTGGAAGTCCTGTGCTGAGGGCGCTGCGGCGATCGGCCTCGTTGCGGTCAGCGCAAGCGCCGACAGTCCGATGCCCATCCCGCAGAGCGCCAGGCCTGCTCCCCTCGTCATCCACGCCCTTTCTTGCTCGACATGCGCCACTCCGGCGTCCATTTGGTGTTGCCTGCGCTTCCGGCATCGCGGCCCGGTTCGTCCGAACGATCACATCCCGCGTGCCAGGCGCACGTCGTTCCGCCAATGCCCGGGCGATCCACCTGTGGTCGAAGGAGGCTTCATGGTAGTCGGGCAGTCGTTCGAGCGCAATGCGTAGGCCTGAATGACCGGCAGCGGATCCGCCATGCGATTCGAGCGCGCAGGAATGACGATGACGCCAAAGGGAGGCCCGACCAGCCGATCCCCTGGACGGTCACGACCTTGTGCTCGGCCAGAGCCTGCGTCAGATCGTGCGGGAGATGCTCGTCAAGCAGTACGC
>JAPKZP010000105.1 GCA_026393735.1 Acidobacteriota bacterium | reverse complement strand
ATCATGTAGATGCCGCACGTGTGGCCGAACGCATGGTCCCAGGGCAGGACGTTGAGCAGGACCCAGCCCGCCTCCGGCTGGATCATGGCCACGCCCTGCTCGGCATTGGCCGTGTAGTTCCGGTGCGTGAGAACAATGCCCTTGGGATCGGCCGTGGTCCCGGACGTATAGCAGATGTTGGCGTCGTCGCCTTCGGCGACGGACTGCCATCGCGCCTCGAACGCCGCGCGGTTGTCCGCGAGGAAGGCCAGCCCCGCGCTGGACACCATGGCTGCCGATCGCTCGTCCGCTTCGAGGTCGTCGATCGGGTCCAGGACGATGGTCAGCGCGAGGTCCGGCAGATCGCGCTTGATCGCGCGGATCTTCCCGATCTGGCTCCTCGAGACGATGGCCATCGTGCAGCCGGAGTGGAGGAGCCGGAAGGTGAGGTCGGCAAGCTCGTCAATCTTGACCGAGACGGGAACATTGACCGCTCCGCAGTACAGGATGCCCAGTTCGGCCATGACCCAGTCGTTGCGCCCCTCGGAGATCAGGGCGACGCGGTCTCCATGCTTCAGGCCCAGGCTCAGGAGCCCCGCGGCGAAGCGATGGACCAGCTGCCGCATGCCGGCATAGCTCGTCTCCGCGTAGCGGTCGCCGCGTTTCTCCAGCATCATGACGCGGCTGGCGAAGCGATCGGCGCTCGTCTCGAACAACTGGGGCAGCGTCCGGGCCCGGGTCATGACGTTTCTCGTCTGCGCGGCGGTGCGCGCCTATTTCTTGATCACCGTCACCGTGACCTGCGACGGGTACTGTTTCGAGTGGTGCACGACGTTGTGCGCCACGACCCCGGCCGCCTCGTCGTAGTTGTGGCCGCCGGTGTTCAGGTTGCGGTCGAAGCGCGGGAAATTGCTGCTCGACACCTCGATGCGCAGTCGGTGGCCGGCCGCGAAGTAGTTGCTCGTCGTCAGCGGCTGCAACGTGACCTTGTAGATCTTGCCGGGCGCCATCCAGACCGGCGGCGTGTCGTAGCCGTCCCGGTAGCGCATGCGCTGGATCGATTCGTCCAGGTTGTAGGCGCGCCCGTCGGGGTAGACGTCGATCACCTTGACGGTGAAATCGGTGTCTTTCGCGTCCGACGACACGTACAGCGTCGGCTCGATAGGCCCGCTGACTTCAACGCCATCCTTGAACGGCTCGGAGGTGAACACGAGGATGTCGTGGCGCGCCTCCATCTTGCGCTGGTCGAACGCTCCCGCCGTGACGGCCGTGCCCGTGCAGCAGACATTCCCGCCGTACGACGTCACCGGGTTCATGGGGTCGTACGTGAAGCTGTCGGCCTTGTCGATCTCAGGCGGCGCGGATGCCAGGACGCCGTCGCCCTGCAGCGAATTCGCCTTCCCGCCGCTCGTCAGGTAGAACGTCGTCGGCTGCGCGCCTGTCGGCGGCCACGTGTCCGAGGTCTGCCAGGTGTTCGACCCCATCGTGAAGTACGTCACCTTCGGCAGCTTGTCGAGGCGCTCGCTCTTCTCGCCTTTCAGAAACCGGTCGAAGAACCCGTACACCACGTCGTTGTAGTCGTACCGCGCGTCGCCCATGCTGCGCTCGCCGACGACGGTGTCTTCGGTCGCCCGGGTGTAGGAACAATGGGTGACCGGGGCGATGATGGCCCACTGCTGGTCGGCAATCCCGGGCTTCGCCGTCTTGCGCACGTAGTTGTAGAGCGCCAGGTTCGGCCCCACCGACACGTCGTACCACGACATGAACCAGAGCCCCGGCACGTTGATAGTCTTGTCGTCGTGGAAGAGGCATCGTTCGGCGCGCGCTGGACCATGCGGCCGCCGGTCGGGACGGGCATCGCGTCGGCAAAGACGCCGTTCGGGCCGTCGACGGCCTTGTAGATGTCCTGCAGCGGCAGTGTCCAGAGCGCCTTCGACCAGTCCACCTGCGGCATCTGCGGCGCGAGGTCGAAGTACTTCGATGCCTTCACGAGGTCTTCGCGCGGCATGTTCGCCGGGAACATCGGGCGCAGCTGGTTCTGCTCGCCGTAGAGCCACGCGATGAAGAGCATCTGGACGGCGCCGCCGCGGTACCAGTTGCCCTGCTCGTAGTAGGGCTTGATGCGACCGACGCCGGCCCCGAATCCCTGGACGTTCATCGCTGCGTACGCCGGGTGCCCGGTGGCGGCAATCGCCATCTGGTACTCGGCCGTCGACGAGCAGCCGGTCGTGCCGATCTTGCCGTTCGACCACGATTGCGTGGCGATCCACGACAAGGCGTCTTCACCGTCGCTGACCGGCGCGCCCAGGATGTCGTAGTTGCCCTCGGAGAAGAAGTGCCCGCGCTCGTTCTGCATGACGATCGCGTAGCCCCGCTTCACCGCCGTCAGCGCCTGGGTCATGTCGCGGGGCACGCCGTTCTGGACGTCCCAGTAATTGAAGTTGTACGGTGTGCGGACGAAGACCGTCGGCACCGTGCCCGTGGTGTTCTTCGGGCGATACACGTCCGTGGCGAGGCGGATGCCGTCGCGCATGGGCATCATCACCTTGCGCTCGACGACGGCGATCGCCTGCAGCTCGTTCTCGGCGCGCCAGCGCTGGGTGACCTGGTCGGCGGTGAGGCCGGCGCCGCGCTGCGCCAGCACCGACACGGTGGTGGCAAGGACCGCTGCGGCCAGACCGGCGAAGACGAGGCGGCGTACAGGGATGTGCATCGTGTGGCTCCGCTGATGTAGATGGTGTGTGCTGCCTACGATACACCAAGGCCGGCAACAGCTGGTGCGGCCGTTCACGGGCAGGCGGCTGTCGGGATGGCGACAGGAAATGGCCGGGCCAAGGAGTGGCGCGTTGCCACGTCCTCGGCCGTCAGCTTCGGGCGAGCGCCGGGCGGCGCTCGCGTATACGCGGAGGGCAGTGCGTCGTGCAGCTGCCTCACCGCCTGGTGGTCGAACTAGGCGACCCGGACGTTCTCGGCACGGGGGCCCTTGGGACCCTGTCCCTTTTCGAAGGTGACGGCCTGTCCTTCACGAAGATCGTCGAAGCGGGTCTCGCTGCACGACGAGTTGTGAAAGAAGTACTCGTTCCCGTCATTCGCGAGAATGAAACCGAAACCTTTGTCACTGACGAGGCGCTTGATCGTACCGTCCATAGCCATTGCGAACTCCCTGCAATCCATGTGATTGAAAACGCGCTCTAGCAGGACGGATAGGGCGAAGTGTCCAACGCCTGCCCGAAGACCGGTCGGCGCTGGATGAACGCTGGCTGGTATACGTGAGGAGCGAAGATGCAGTATACATCGAATCTGCCGCGGCGCGGCATGGCGCCACGGAAATCGCCAATTTTCGCTCTTTCTTCGTTTTTCGCCGTCTAGCGCGCGACGCGGAAGGCGACGAGCTGCTGGGTCCCGCGCGCGCCGGTCCTGGCTTGCAGGCGCAGGATGTAGGTGCCCTGTCCGAAGCTGCCGACGGGGAGCTCGAACCGGACGCGGCCGTTTTCGGGCGGCGGCGAAGGCAGCGTGGCCAGCTCCTGCCCTTCCCGCGTCTGCACGTGCGCACTGAATTCGATCGGGTCGGATAGGCGGGCGCCGTAGCAGTCGACCTGCACGATCACGCGGTCAGCGCGGCTGAACTGGCGCACGGCGCTGGGCGTGGGGTCGGGCGACGCCTGGATGGCGCGGAACTCCTGCAGGGACCGCGATCGGTACAGGCGCGGGGACGACATGATGAGCCCCTCGGCTGCATAGTCTGGCGCGAGCAGCGTCCGGGTCCAGCGGTCGATGATGCCGCCATCGGCGGCCCGGGCCGTCATGCGCAGCGACACCTCGCCGGGTTCCATGACGAAGTCGGCACGGCCCCGCTCGGACTTGCCCGGCACCGGGGCGGCAATCCTCTGGATCGGCTGCGGCGGCAATCCGCCTCGCGCCGCTGTGACCTCCACGTCGAGCACGGCCACGGGCGTCGGCGGTGGCGGCTCCGCGACGTCCCACGCCACGGTGACCAGGGTCTGGCCGTCAGCGTGCCGCGACGTCCCCATCCACAGGTCGACGGGCTGCTTGCCGGGCTGCTGCTGCGCGAGCGTGCCGAGGGCGTTCGTCACCCGCGGCTCCAGCGTCTTCGCCGAGGCGACGGCCGCCGCCTCCAGTTCCTTCGCGCTCGGCGCCCAGTAGCCCTGACGCGCCGTGATGTGCACGCCGGAGCGCTTCGACTTCACCGTGATCTTGTGGTACTTCCCGTCGTCTTCGGCGCGCGTCGGTGTGTAGCCCAGGACGTAGTAGGCGCTGACGTCCTGGAGCATCCGGCCGAGACCGATGCTGAAGTCGTTCGTGTTGATGATCGCGCGGCCACCGGTCTCGCCCGCGAGTTGGTAGAGCGTGGCGGCGTCGCCGAGACGCGGTTCCATGCTCAGGCCGCGGGGGTCCACCGGGTAGATCGTCACGTTGCCGCGGCTGGCGGCCTGCGTGATGTCGCGCATGCGATCCTGCAGGTTGCCGTCGCGCGATCCGGTGTACGTGGGCGGCCCCTGGCTCACGAAGATGATCGACTTGCGGCCTTCCTTCAGCCCGCCGAGCTTCATCGTCAACGCGGCCAGCGCCGACAGCGTGACTTCGGCACGGACGCGCCGCACGTCGCCGCGCGCCAGTTGCGCCTCTTCCAACACGCTCTTGATGGGGAACACCTCGCCCTGTCGTCCCTCGAACGAGTTCACGATTCTCAAGAGGTCGTCTTTCGACCTCGTGAAGCGCAGCGCGCTCAACGGCGTGAGCGGGTCCATGATCACCACCAGGTCGCTCGGCCAGAGCTGGTTAATGAACATCGTCAGGCCACGGCGGATGGGGATCGTGATCTGCGGCACCTTGTCGACGTGATAGTCGTCCAGGAAGATCGCGAACACCCGCACGTCGTCGCGCGCGGCTTCCGCTTCGGCCTGTTCCTGGGAGCGAATCTCCAGCGAGGTTTCGTCGCCCACGGGACGGTTGCCGTCGAGTTGGAGGTACTGGATCTGCTCGACCTTCTGCGGGACGCCGTCCTCGGTAACGTCGAAGTCCTCGGCCTTCATGTCCGCGACCGGCTTGTCGCCTTTGCCCGTCACCGTGAGGTCGACGCGCACGAGTTTCACGCCCGCTCGGAACACGGGCGGCGGCGGTTGCTGTGGTTGCTGAGACTGCTGCTGCTGAGCTTGCGCCCGGGGCGGTGCGCCGGCGGGCGGCTGCTGGGGCGCTGCCGCGACGGTCATGCCCGCAACGCAGGCAAGGAGGGCGAATCGACCCGGCCAGGGGACCATGACGGCATTGTAGCCCGCCAGGACCTTCAATCAGGGCGCTATACTCCCTTCATGTCGTCGGACGTGCATCTGGTGATCACCGATTCCGGACTGGGTGGCCTGTCGATCTGCGCGGCAATCGAGCGGGCGTGGCGCGTCTCGGGCGGTTCCGGCTTGCTCCGGCTGACCTACATCAACGCGTGGCCGTTCGAGGACCGCGGCTACAACGACCTGCCGGACATGCCCGCGCGCGCCGACGTGTTCGATCGCGCGCTGGCACGCATGCTCGGGTGGCGGCCCGATCGCATCCTGATCGCCTGCAACACGCTGTCGATCATCTACCGCCTCACGGCCTTCAGCCGGTCGCCCGGTGTCCCGGTGCATGGCATCATCGACGCCGGGATCGACCTCTTCGTGGAGTCGTTGAGCGCCGAGCCTGCCAGCGCGATCCTGCTGCTGGGCACGAAGACGACGATCGAGTCAGGCGTCCACAGGGAGGCGCTGGTGGCGCGCGGCATCGATCCGGCGCGCATCACCGCCGTCCATTGCCACGGCCTGGCTGGGGCGATCGAAAAGGACCCGGACAGCGCGGCCGTCGGCGATCTCATCGAGACGTGCGCCGCACGGGCGGCGGCGGCTACCGCCGCCGGGCGCCCGGTGTTCGCCGGTCTGTGCTGCACGCACTATGGGTATGTCGCGGACCGGCTGCGCGCGGCCCTCGAGCCGCGTCTGGGCGCGCCGGTGCGCTGCCTCGATCCCAACGCACGCATGGTCGCCGACCTGGCACGTGGCTCCCAGGGTCCAGAGACCGGCGGCGGCACGACGGCCGTGGAGGTTGTCTCGAAGGTCACGCTCGACGCCGCCGCCCGCGAAGGAATCGGACGGCTGGTCGAGCCGGTGTCTGCCGCAACCGCGCGGGCGCTGCTATCCTATTCGCGTGTGCCAGATCTGTTCTGACCAGCGGCCGGCCGGCCGCACGCACGCAAAACACGGAGCGACTGCATGAAGGTGCTGCTGTTGACGGGCCCGGGCGGTGACGCCCAGGGCTGGGGCGATCTGAGTGTGACCAGGTCGGTGGCCGACGCGGCCACGGCGGTGGGCCATCCCGCGCGCATCGCGTTTGTCGAGACCGAGGCCGAGTTCCTGGCGGCCATCGACGCAGTCGGTTTTGACATTGTCTGGAGCGCCCTCTACTACAGCACGGCGAACGAGAAGTTCATCGGCCGCGGCGAGGGTGGGATGTGGGTCGCCGACGTGCTCGACAGCCGGGGCATTCCCTACGTCGGCTCGAACAGCCAGACGATGAAGGACATGATCGACAAGTACCAGACGCACAAGACGCTGGCGAGCCGCGGCGTGGCCGTGCCCGCGCACTACCTGGTCCGCGCGACCGACGACGTCTCGATGATCCGCTACCCGGCGTTCGTCAAGCCGATGGGTGAATCGCGGTCCGTGGGGATCAACGACGACAGCGTCGCAACGAACGTCGACGAGTTGATGCGCCAGGTGAAGTGGATCGAGCGCGAGTTCCGGCAGGCCGCCCTCGTCGAGGACTTCATGCCCGGCGACGAGTTCACGACGCTGGTCATCGGGAACGGCGCGACCCGCGAATGCCTGCCGGGGCTGGTCTCGGTCGAAGCGAAACACTACGGCAGACACAAGGTGCTGCGGGCGGACCTGCGCGGCGTGGGTCTGACCAGGATCAGCCGGCCGCCCGCCCGCGCGGACGAGGCCAGGACGCTGGCGGAGCAGGCGGCCGACGCCATGCGCTGTCTCGACCACGTGCGCATCGACATCAAGACCGACGCCCAGGGCGCCCTGCGGATCATGGAAGTCAACGGCATCCCGGGCCTCAAGCCGCACAAGAGCTGGGCGCCGCAGATCTACTCGCTGTACTACGGGTCGCCCGAGGGCGAGATGGCCGACTACCGGCAGCTCATCCGTCGCGTCATCGACTCGGCCGGCGCCCGCTACGGAATCTAGTTCTTCACTGGGGTCAGACTCCGGGGTCAGACTCCGGGGTCAGACACTGGGGTCAGACTCCATTGGTGTGGTTGACTCTGACCCCGGTTGGCCCGCGCGCAGTCGTAGCCGGGGGGCTTCAGCTCCCTGGATGCATCTGGGGTCAGTTCGTGGCGGGGCGGTCGATCGTGCGCGTGAACCACTCCTCGACGGTGCGGTAGGCCTCGGCGGGGTAACCGGTCGTGTCGCCAGCCATGATTCGCGTCAGAGAGTCGCGCCAGAGCTCGGAGTGCTGCATGGTCGTGACGCGGTTGCGGAACATCGCGGCCGCCTTCTTCGGCTCCGTCTTCATGCGCTCCAGGATCCCCTGCACCTCGCCGGTGAACCCGGGCATGCCGTAGTAGGCCAGATACGCCTCCCACGCCCTGCGCGGCCCGGACGCCGTCTTGAACGGGCGCGACACTTTCGCGATCGCCCGCTCAAACGCCGCGCGCTCGCGCGCATCCAGCACACGCAGGCCCGCGTCGGTAATCCGGTACGGGTGCAGGTCGAGACCGGTGATACGGTCGCGCTCGCACTGCAGGGTGACGCAGAACCCGGTCTTCCGATAGTGCAGGTCCGTGTGCTGGTAGAACGCGAAGTTGCCGAGGCTGTACACGATCGGGTGCCCGTCGCGCCACTCGATCCCCTGCGGCACGTGCGGGTGGTGGCCGATCACGCAATCCGCGCCGGCGTCCACGATGGCGCGGAACGCGGTCACGACGTACGGCGGCGGGTACGGGACGTACTCGAGGCCGCAGTGCCCGATGGCGATCACGATGCCGCCCTTCCTCTTGCACTGCCGCACGGCCGCGATCACCCGCGGAATGTCCCAGCCGAAGACACCGGGGCCGCCGGACGACGCCGTCAGGTCTTCGCCCTCGCTGAAGTTGACGACATGAATCCGCGTGCCGCCTGACACGCAGGTGAGCGGCGCGCAGGCCTCGGCCTCCGTGAGACCGGCCCCGACGGTTTCCAGGCCATGCTGCCGCAGCACGCGCAGCGTCTCTCGCAGGCCCGCCACGCCGTAGTCGAGCACGTGGTTGTTGCCGAGGCACGCCACGTCGAACGGGACTGCATCGAGCCCGCGCGCATGCTCCGGCTCGCCCTTGAACACGGCCCCACTCTTCCAGACCGGGGCCGAGGCGGTCGTCAGCGCGCACTCGCAGTTGACGATGCGCAGGTCAGCCGCTCGCAGGACGGGCAGCAGTTCCCCGTACACCGCTTCCGGTTGGCTGCGCACGATCGGGTCGAACGCGCGAATGGGGGCCCAGTCGGCGGCGACCAGCACCGATGTCCGCGGCGTCGTGAAGGTGCGTGGCGATCGGCGGGGTGTCCGCGAACGTGAGCGTCGAGCCATGCAGCGATTATGCTCTAAAGCGCGACCTTTGTTTCCCACCCGGCTCTTGTCGCAGGCCGGCGGCGGCCGTGCGTCCGGCGGCGAGCCGGGCTATCATGGGTCCATCGGAGAACAGGACGAACAGGGGCCCGCGGGCGCACCAGCGTGCGCCCATGCATGCCGTGGGGGGCAGGCCGTGACACTCGTGGAGCAGTTCATCCGGGCGGCGAAGCAGTACGCGGCGAAGCTCGCGATCGTCGACCGCGCCACCGGCCATCGGGTCACCTACAAGAACGCGCTGGTGCGATCGCTCGTCCTCGCCCGCAAGCTGGAGGCGTACGATTCGGGATTCATCGGGGTGATGATCCCGAACTCCGCCGGCGCCATTCTCACGGTGATTGCGGCCGTCATGAGCGGGCGCATCCCGGTGATGATCAACTACTCGACCGGCGCGGCTCAGAACTGTCAGATGGCGCAGCGCCGCCTCGCCTTCCGCACGGTCATCACATCCCGCGCGCTCCTCGAGCGGCTGAAGTGCCCGGCGGTCGACGGCATGGTGTTCATCGAGGACATTGCCGCGAGCGTCTCGGCGGCGAACAGGATCGGCGGATTCCTCCGCGCGGCGCAGTCCCCGGACCGGATCTGCCGCTCCGTCCACGTGGGGTCCCCGGACGACAACGCGGTCATCCTGTTCACCAGCGGCAGCGAGCGCCATCCCAAGGCCGTGCCCCTGACGCACGCGAACCTCTCTGCGAACATCGACGGCATGGGCCGCGTGTTCGAGTACAGCCCGGCAGACATCGTCCTGGGCAACCTGCCGTTCTTCCACGTGTTCGGCCTCAACATCAATCTCTGGCTGCCGCTCGTCAAGGGCATGACCGTTGTCACGTGCCCGAACCCGCTCGAATTCCGGTCCATCTGCACGGCCATCCGCGAAGAACGCGTCACCATGGTCATCGGTACGCCGACGTTTCTTGCCGGGTATCTCCAGCGCTCCGAACCCGGTGATTTTGCCACCGTGTGGCTGCTCATCACCGGTGCGGACAAGTGTCCGGAGTCGCTGCGGCGCGGCTACTGGGAGAAGCACCACATCGCGCCGCTCGAAGGGTACGGCACGACCGAAACGAGCCCGGTCATTTCGGTGAACGCCCCGGAACGCAACCGGCCCGGAAGCGTCGGTCGCGTGCTGCCGGGCGTGGAAGTGCGCCTGGAGAACTGGGAGTCCGGCGACCCGTGCGGCGCGAACGAGATCGGCAAGATCTTCGTGAAGGGCCCGAGCGTGATGGCGGGCTACTTCGACGACTTCGAAGCGACCGCCATGCGGATGCGCCATGGCTGGTACGACACCGGGGACATGGGGTACCTCGACCAGGACGGATATTTGTGGCACGTCGGACGGCTCGCCCGCTTCCTGAAGATCGGCGGAGAGATGGTGTCGCTGGTGCAGGTGGAGGACGTGCTCGAGCGCGCCATGCCGCCGGGCGTCGCCTGCGCGGTCGTCGAAGTCGCCGATGCCGTCCGCGGCGCGAAGATCGTGGCGGTGGTCACCGAAGGCGTGGACCAGCGGGCCGTGCTGGCGCAGATGGGCGGTGAGTTGCCGAAACTCGCGCTGCCCCGGCAGTTCGTGGTCGTGCCGGAACTGCCGAAGATGCCGAGTGGAAAGCTCGACTACCGGAACCTGATCGAGACTGTGCGGGAACTGGTCCAGCGCGTGTAGCGTCGTGTCGGTGGTCAGTGGTCAGCAGCCAGTCGGTTCACATCGATGTGGCGCAGGGCTTTAGCCCTGCGAGAACAGGCCTGAAGGCCTGTTCCACAACCTGTGAGACCACGTTTGCTGGCTGCCGACTGCTGACTCCTTTGCCTGCTTCTTCCCCTACTTCTTCTTCGCCGTCGGCTCCATCAACTTCTTGAACGCGTCGTCATCCGTCTTGAAGTCGCGTGCGGCCTGGCCGACGCGCGTGATGCGCACGCTGCGGATGACGTCGTTGGCCTTCAGGCCCTGCAACTGGCCCAGGCCCGCGATCACCTTGCCGATGGCCGGGAACTTGCCGTCGAGGCCCTTGTTCTTCTGCAGTGT
>JAPKZP010000158.1 GCA_026393735.1 Acidobacteriota bacterium | reverse complement strand
GCCATCCGGTCTCGACAAAGGTAGATAGGACTGGGCCCGTCACCTGCGTCGAGCGGCCTGGCGGCCACAAGAACGGGTGACATAGCCAGGATCAGGACATGAGCGGACTGTTCAGACTCGACGGAAAGATCGCGCTGGTCACGGGTGCGACGGCGGGCATGGGTCGCGCGATGGCCCTCGCGCTCGCGGAGGCCGGATCCGACGTCGTGGTGCACGACCGCACGGCACCCGACGAGACCGCAGCGGCGATTGCCGCGTTCGGCCGACGATCCGCGACAGTGTGCGGCGACTTCAGCGACAGCGCGGCTCCCGCGAGAGTCGTCCGCGACGCCGAAGCGGCGCTGGGGCCGATCGACATCCTCATCAACAACGCGGGCACGATTCGGCGGGCCCCCGCCGCAGAGCACAGCGACGAGGACTGGGATTTCGTGCTGGCGGTGGATCTGTCGAGCGCCTTCCGCATGGCGCGCGAGGTCGGCCGGCGGATGATGGCGCGCGGGGACTCGGGGAAGATCGTCAATATCTGCTCGCTCCTGTCGTTCCAGGGCGGGATCCTGGTCCCGTCGTACGCGGCCGCCAAGGGCGGCCTCGCGCAGCTCACCAAGGTGCTCGCCAACGAATGGGCGGCCCACCGGATCACCGTGAACGGCATCGCGCCGGGCTACATCGCCACCGACAATACGGCTCCGCTGCGCGCCGACCCCGCGCGCAGCCGGCAGATCCTCGATCGCATTCCCGCCGGGCGCTGGGGCGAACCCGCCGACGTCACCGGCGCGGCGGTCTTCCTCTGCTCCCGCGCGAGCGACTATGTGAACGGGCACATTCTCGTGGTGGACGGCGGCTGGCTCGCGCGCTGACGCCAGGCGCCCGGGAGGCAAGGCCCGGCAATTCCCGCGATCGGATACTCCATGGTCCAGCATCGACGACAGCACACAATCGGCACGATCGAGGCGGGCGGCGTGGTTGCCGTCATCCGCCTCCAGGATCCCGCCAGGCTCCGCGCGGTCATCGACGCGCTGGCCGCCGGTGGCGTCAAGGCGCTCGAAATCACGATGTCTGTCCCGGGGGCGATCCGGCTCATCGAAGAGATCGCGCCGACCCTGCCTGCGGACTTCGTGATCGGCGCCGGCACCATTCTCGATCCGGAGACGGCCCGCGCCGCGATCCTGGCCGGGGCGCGCTTCGTGGTGGGACCCGTGTTCAACCGGGCGGTGATCGATCTCTGCCACCGCTACGACGTGGCCGTCATGCCCGGCTGCTTCACGCCCACCGAGATCCTGACGGCGTGGGAAGCCGGCGCCGACGTGGTGAAGGTCTTCCCCGCCACCGCGCTCGGGCCCTCGTACTTCAAGGACATCCGTGGCCCGTTACCGCAGCTCAAGCTGATGCCCACCGGCGGGGTGTCGATCGAGAATGCCGGGGACTGGATCGCCGCCGGCGCGGTCGCAATCGGCGTCGGGACGGCCATGGTGGATGCGAAGAGCATCGCCGCGGGCCGGTACCAGGAGATTACGGAACGTGCCAGCCGGTTCGTGGACGCGGTGCGTGCGGCGCGCGGGAGAGCCTCATGACGAAGGACCGCAAGGCCGTCACCTTCGGCGAGATCATGCTGCGGTTGAGCCCGCCCGGGTTCGAGCGGTTCTTCCAGTCGCCGCTCCTGCAGGCGACGTTCGGCGGCGGCGAAGCCAATGTGGCGGTGAGCCTGGCGCACTTCGGGCTCACGAGCTGCTATGTCACGCGGGTGCCGGCGAACCCGATTGGCGACGGCGCCGTGCGGGCGCTGCGCGCCGAGGGCGTGCGCACCGACTACGTGCAGCGCGGCGGCGATCGCCTCGGCATCTACTTCGCCGAAACCGGCGCGAGCCAGCGCGCCTCGGCGGTGGTCTACGACCGCGCGAATGCGTCGGTCGGGCGCATCAAGCCCGGGGACATCCCGTGGGGCGAGATCTTCGCGGGCGCGTCCTGGTTTCACACCAGCGGCATTACGCCGGCCCTCGGCCCGACCGTAGCCGAGGCGACCGACGAGGCGGTCCGCGCGGCGCGCGCGGCTGGCGCCATGGTCAGTCTCGATCTGAACTACCGCGCCAAGCTGTGGAGCAAGGAACGCGCGCGCGAGGTGATGCGCCCGCTCGCGGCCCAAGCCGACGTCCTGATTGCGAACGAGGAGGACATCCAGTCCTCGCTCGGCCTCGAGGTCTCAGGCGCTGACGTCGCGGGCGGCCACCTCGACGTCGCCGGCTACCGTGCCGTCGCCGAGCGCGTCGCCCGCGAGTTCGGCGTGACGCGCGTGGCCATTACGCTGCGTGAGAGCTTCTCCGCGAGCCGCAATGGCTGGAGCGCCGTGCTCTTCGACGCGAAGGACGGCGCCTTCCACCAGAGCCAGCGCTACGACGTGTCGATCGTCGATCGCATTGGCGGCGGCGACAGCTTTGCCGCCGGGCTGATCTACGGCCTCGTGACAGGGCGCTCCGCCGAAGCCGCGCTGCGATTTGCCGTCGCGGCGAGCGCGCTGAAGCAGACAATTCCTGGAGACTTCAATCGCGTGACGGCCGCCGAAGTCGACCGCCTCGCCCAGGGCGACGAAAGCGGACGGGTCCAGCGGTAGCCGGGCCCGGGCACGAGCCGCACGCCCGGGCACCCGTCACACGCCGGTCTTCCCCATCACGACTACGCTCGGCGCAGTTCCGCCATCGCGTGCTCCGAGCAGGTCGGATCCTCGCAGCAGATCGCGCACACGCGTTTCATGGCGTGGAAGCCCTTCAGTTCGATGTCCGGCGCCAGGTACCCCGGCTTGGTCGGCTCCACGCGCAGGAGATCCGTGCTGAGGTACTTCTTGTTGCTGTCGCTCAGGATCGTTACAACCACCGCATCCTTGCCGATCTCGTCCTGGATCTTGAGGGCCCCGATGATGTTCGCGCCCGACGAGATCCCGACCGCCAGGCCGATGTGCGCGAGTTTCTGCGCCACCAGGATGGAGTCGCCGTCCGAGGCCTCGACGATGTGGTCGAGCTGGTCCAGCTTCACCAGGGCGGGGATGAATTCGTCTGAAATCCCCTGGATACGGTGCTGGCCGACCTTGTTGCCGGTGCTCATGGTGGGTGACTCGGCCGGCTCCAGCGGGTGCACGCGCACCGACGGCTTCTTCGATCGG
>JAPKZP010000712.1 GCA_026393735.1 Acidobacteriota bacterium | reverse complement strand
GTAGAGACAGTAGCCGCGCTTCGCGTTCTCGTCGTCGAACGTCTCGACGAACAGGCCGGCGTCGTAATTCGCCCGGCGGTAGCAGGTGTCGTGCACGCGCCGGGAGTAGAACGCCTTCGGGCGCCCGATGCCGTCGAGCTGCGGGATCCGATCGAACGCCAGCAGGTGGACGATCACGCCGGCCATGACCTCGGCAATCGGCGGACAGCCGGGCACCTTGATGATGGGCTTGCCGGAGATGATCTGGTCGATCGGCGTGGCCGACGTGGGATTCGGCTTTGCCGCCTGGATGCACCCGTTCGACGCGCAGCTGCCCCAGGCCACGATGGCCTTGGCGCCCGCCGCCGCTTCCTGCACGATGTCGAGGGCCGTCCGTCCGCCGATGCAGCAGTAGATCCCGCCGTCCGCCGTCGGGATGGATCCTTCCACGAGCATCAGGTACTGGCCCTTGAACTTCTCCATCGTGTTCTTGAGCGCGGCGTGGGCCTGGTGCCCGGCTGCGGCCTGCAGCGTTTCCGTGTAGTCGAGCGAGATCTTGTCGAGGATGATGTCCGACACGATCGGATGGTTCGATCGGATGAAGGACTCACTGCAGCAGGTGCACTCCTGGAAGTGGAACCAGACGACGGGAATGCGGGACTTGGTTTCCAACGCCTCGACGACCTGCGGCACCCCGGATGCGTGGATGCCGGCTGCAGCCGCGATCCAGCTGCAGAACTGCAGAAAGTCGCGACGCGAGTACCCCTGCATCTGGGCCTGTTCCCAGATGGTCAACGGCGGCCTGCTCATGGGACCTCCTTGGACGGTCACACCGCTCGCCAAAAATAGAAGAGAGAAGACGGAAACCCGGCAGCCTACGCCGGTATCGGAATTTCGCAGCAATCCCGCTGCCAATTCGGCTCGCGCGAAGATCGGGCCGTGATCGAAACGACGGCGCGATAAATTCAGACTGCAATTCCGTACGATTACCGGGAACTCGGAAGATCGCAGGGATCGCCTCGTGGCTGCCAGGCCTCCGTACGGTCCTTGACGGTGCTCCGGCACCCCCGCTACGCTGATGCCTCATCGGAACACGAGGGCCACGAACATGACCGGGACAAGCTCGCCGTACAGTCATCCCGACGCTGCCGTGCGTCACAGCTATCCGCTCGCGATCCAGGACGCAGGCTTCGGCACCGCGCTGTCCCTGGTCGGGCGGACCCTGCCGTACGCGCTCGTGCGTTTCGGGATCCTGGTCGGCTTCACGCTGGTGACCATCCTGTGGTTCTCGCTGACGTTTGGCGGCGCGGCGCTGCTTGGCTCGAGGGTCCACCCGTGGGTGGGAACCGGCTGGATGATCGTCGGGATCGGCGCCTACGGCTATGCCTGGTGGTTCGTGGTGCGGTACGCCCTCTACCTGATTCAGGCGGGGCACGTGGCCGTGCAGATCGAGCACACCATCACCGAGGCCCTCCCGCACGAGGTCGTGGCCCGTTTCGACCTGGACCAGCTCTACGACTACCGGGCCCGCCGCCCGCACGTGAGCTTCGTGGAGGACCACTTCGAGGGCTTCCAGACCCCCGGGCTGTCCCTCCGGCTCGTCACGGACGGTCTG
>JAPKZP010000694.1 GCA_026393735.1 Acidobacteriota bacterium | reverse complement strand
TCCTCGAACGGCATCATGCCGGGGACGGGCTCGCGCGTCGTGAACGGGTAGCTGCCGACGGCGGGCGTGGCGCGCGTCAGCGCACGCACCAGCGAGGATTTCCCCGAGTTCGGCGGTCCCGCGATCGCCACCTGGCCGGCGCCCTCGCGCGGGACGATGAACGTGAACCCGCCCTTCCCGCCTTTCTTGCCGATCTCCTTGCGCAGTTTGGCGATCCGGCCCTTCAGGTCCGCCTGCATGTGGTCGGTGCCCTTGTGCTTGGGAATGACCCGCAGCATTTCCTCGAGCGCGGCAATCTTCTCGTCGGGGCTCCGTGCCCCGCGCAGCCGCTCTTCGGCGCGGTGGTATTCGGGACTCAGATTCGCAGGCATCGCTAGCCGGCACTCCTGGCACTCCCGACGTTCGCCGTCGGGCGGATCGTCGCGAGGTGGTAGCCGTACGCCGCGGCCGCCACGAGGCCGAGGAGCACGGCCACGGATGGTCCCGTGTACCCCCGGGACGGATCCGTCGACAAGGGGAAGCCCACCGTCAGAGACGAGCTGACGAAACTGCCGACGGTGTAGGCCACCAACCCGAACCGCAGGAGCACGGTCACCGCCAGCGCGCTTGCGGCCAGGGCGAGTGGGGCGAGCAGCCACGGCAGGTCGCGCCCGATGCTGCTCGCCGCGACGATGAGCGCGAGGAAGACGCCGACCGCGAGCCACTCCCTTCGCAACGCGGTCCGCAGCAGGAACAGCAGCATGAATACGCCCAGCGCCGAGACGATCGACGAATAGATCTGGCCGAACCCGGCGGTAATGATGTATCTCGAGGCCACGAGCGGATCCAGCACGGGCGTGATCGGCACGGGCTCAACCGGGCCGAACTGGCGCGCCAGCGCGATCCCCGCCCAGGCCAGCGTGCATTGGAGCAGGCCGTATGCGAGGCCGAACAGCAGGTCGCGCCCGACGAGCGGGTCGCGCACGCGGCCGGCCAGCACGCGGTTCCACGTGATGATCGTGTGGGGCCAGCGACGCCGCACGTACGGCTCGAGGGCCACGTACAACAGCCAGACGACCGCGGCCGCGAAGAGCGCGCTGGCGGTGGCCATGATCAGGAGCAGGATCTCGGCGGTGATCAGGATGTGGTCCGCTTCGATCGCCCAGGCAATCATGGTCATGACGAACACGAACGATGCGAGTCGCGCGGCCCCCCGGCGGTCGCTGCGTTCGAGCAGGATGTTGCGCCGTGCCAGGATGACAGCGCCGGTCGCCAGCGTGAAGAGGACGACGAGCACGACCGCTTGCGTCACTGGATTCTGCGCCCGCTGGGTCGATTCCTGCCGCTCCGCCTTGGTCCACGGGCGGATGATCCGGAACGAGATCGGCCGGCCGTGCCAGGATGCGGCCTCGACGCGGATGAGATGCCCCTCTGTCCCAGGCCGTTTGCCTTCCCACGCCACGCGCGTGTCGCCCCAGGCCAGCGGAGCCCAGGTCGGCTCCACCGGCGAGAACCACTTCTGATCGAGGCCGGCGTATTCGAACGCGACGCGCCAGTCGACCGGCGGGGCGGGCGCGGCCGGAGGCGGCTCCATCTCGGGCGGCACCGCCTCGAATCGCAGCAGATGCCCCGTGGACGTCAGCCACACGCGCTGCTCGTTGACGCGCTGGAACGGGGGATCGTCCATGCTGACGCGGCCGCCCGCCAGGCCGTCCGAGAAGGAGTTCTGCGCCATGATCTGCCGCGGGCTCGCCCGGTACCAGAACACCACGCCAGGCTCGCGCCCGCGTCGCACCGCGTCCCAGCGGTTTCGCCCGCTGATGTTCTGCGTCGCCCACTGGATGTAATCCTGGTTCCACGAGAAGCCGCGCGCCGTGTCGTCCGGCGTGTCGGTGTACCCGAAGCGGCGCAGCACATCTTGCGCCTTGCTTTCGAGGACGTCTGGAGGGTAGTCGAGCGGCACGAACCGCGTGAATCCGTATTCATTCACGAACGCGAGCACGACGGCGAGCAGCACCCCGACGGCGACAAGGCTGCCGATGGCGAGTCGAGGCGACAGGCCGCGGTCTTCGCCCGCTGCCGCAACCATCGCTGGCGACGGTGTCTCGCCTGCCGCGAGCGCCGCGGCGAGCGGGTCGCCGCCGGGCAACGCCGCAGCGACCGCGAT
>JAPKZP010000460.1 GCA_026393735.1 Acidobacteriota bacterium | reverse complement strand
CGCGTGCCGGCCAGGCGGGTCGTCGTCACCGGCGCGCAGAGTTTCGATCACTGGTTCACCTGGCAGGCCGAGCGCACGCGACAGCAGTTCTGCGCACACGTCGGATTGCCCGACGACCGTCCGTACGTGCTGTGGGTGTGCTCAGCCCTTCTCAAGGGCAGCCCCCCGGAGGCGCCGTTCGTGCGGTCCTGGGTGGCCCGCCTGCGTGAGAGTCCGGATCCCGGGCTTCGCGCGGCCGCCGTGCTGGTCAGGCCGCACCCCTCGAGGCTCGCCGAATGGGACGCCGTATCGCTCAGCGGTCTCGGCCCGGTGGTGCTGTGGGGTGCGAACCCGGTCGATACCGACGCCCGGCGGGACTACTTCGAATCGCTTCACTTCGCGTCGGCGGTTGCGGGCCTCAATACGAGCGCATTTCTCGAGGCGGCCATTCTGGGGCGTCCCGTGCACACCATCCTTCTCGCGGAGCACCGCGACAACCAGGAGGGCACGCTGCACTTCGAGTACCTGCTCCGAGGCGGGAACGGCCTTCTGCACGCCACGCGTTCCTGGGAGGACCACCTCGCCGGCCTGGCCGATGCGCTCCGGCAGCCTCCCGGCACCCCGTCCGAGCGCAGCGCGACGTTTGTCGACACCTTCATCAGGCCGCTTGGCCGTGACGTGAACGCGACGGCGAGATTCGTTGCGCACGTCGAACGCCTGGCCGCCAGCCATCCGGCGCCCCGCCGAGCGCCAATCTGGCTGCCCGTGGCCCGGCACGCGCTGCTGCGCCTGCGCGCCAGGCTCGAGCAGCCGGACTCGCGACACCTCCTGCTCTCGCCGCGCGAGCAGGCGAAGGTGGATCGCATCCGCGAGAAGCGCGCCGAAACCGATCGACTCCGGCGCGCGGCGACTACCACAATCGAGACGCAATGAAGATCCTGTTCCTCGTTCGACACTTCGGGTACCTGCGCAACTACGAGTCCGTCATCGCCGATCTGGCCGGGCATGGCCATCAGGTTCATCTCGCCGCGGATCGCGAGGAAGCCCTCGGCGGGCGTGACATGGTGGACCGCTGGGCCGCCAGCCAGCCGCGCATCACCGTGGGCTGGACGCCCGATCGGGAGAACGATGATTGGTTCTGGCTGGCCAAGCGGCTCAGGCTCGCGCTGGACTTTCTGCGCTACCAGGACCCGAGGTACGACGACGCCCCGCACCTGAGGCTGCGCGCCGAAGAGCGCATGCCGAATCTCGTGCTCGGCCTGCTCAAGCTGTTCGGCTATCGGACGCGGCCGGTGCGGGCCGTCATGCGGGCGGTGATCGACAGGATGGAACGGGCGGTTCCCCGCGCAGCCGTCCTCGACGACTACCTTCGCCAGCAGGCTCCTGACCTGGTCATGGTGACGCCGCTCGTCGAACTCGGATCCCCGCAACTCGACCACATGCGAAGCGCCCAGGCGCTCGGTCTCCGGACGGCCCTCTGCGTCGGGAGCTGGGACCACCTGTCGAGCAAGGCTCTCATCCGCGCACTGCCGGATCGCGTGTTCGTGTGGAACGACATCCAGAAAGACGAGGCCGTGCGGATGCACGGCCTGCCGCCGGACCATGTCGTCGTCACGGGCGCCCAGTGTTTCGACCACTGGTTCGACCGGGTGCCGAGCCAGGAGCGGGCGGAGTTTCTGAAGTCGCTGAACCTCGATCCGGTTCAGCCGCTCATCGTGTGGGTGTGTTCCTCGCTGTTCCGCGGCAGCCCGTTCGAGGCCGACCTCATCGAAGAATGGTTACTGAGGCTCCGCGGAGACACCCGATCGCTGCTGCGCGACGCCAACGTGCTGATCCGTCCACACCCGCAGCGCATGGACGAGTGGCGCCGCGCGGATCTGTCGGCATTCGGGCGGGTCGCGATTCGAGGCGGCTACCCGACGGACGCGTCATCCAAGGCCGCGTACTTCGATGCGCTTCACCATGCGTCTGCCGTCGTTGGACTCAACACGACGGCGCTCATCGAAGCCGGCATTGTCGGACGGCCCGTGCTCTCCATCGTCGACGAACGCTACGCCAAGAACCAGGAGGGAACGCTGCATTGGCCGTACCTGGTGAAGGTCGGCGGCGGCGTGCTCCAGATCTCCCGCGGTCTCGACGAGCACTTTACGCAATTGGCGAGCGTCATGGAGGGGGCGGGTGTCTCTCGCGAAGGCTTCGTGCGGGCGTTCGTGCGGCCCTACGGCCTGAACGAGCCGGCGACGCCACGTCTGGTCGCCGCCCTCGAGGAACTGGGGACCTCGTCACCGCCGCCACGCATCGGAACCCCCTGGTTCGCGTGGCTCGTCCGGCCGGTGCTGTACCCGATGGTGTGGGTCCGCCAGGGCCGGACGGAGTGGGTCTTCTTCCGGAAGCGCGCACGCCGGAGCCTGAAGCGCGCGTGGATGGCCACCAAGCGGACCTTGCGTCAGGCGCTGAAAGTCCTGGTGTTGAAGCGCGTCCGCGAGGACCAGCCGCAACTGGTCATGGCGAAGCCCGAGCGACTGCGCGCTCGCTCCCAGGAACTGTTCACCGGCGTCGAAGAGGTCGAAGAGACCAAGGAGATCCTGACGCGGATCGCCCGAAGCGGCCAGCCCATCATTGTCGGGCCCTGGTTGAGCGAGACCGGATTCGAGTTGCTGTACTGGATCCCGTTCCTGATGTGGGCCAAGCACTACGCCAAGTTCAGGGACGACCGGTTGACTGTCGTGTCCCGCGGCGGGTGTTCGTCCTGGTACCGTCAGTTGACCACGAACTACCATGATGTGTTCGACTTCTTCACGCCGGACGAATTCCGCGAACGGAACGACCACCGCATCCTCGAACAGGGCGGGCAGCTGAAGCATGTCGACCTGGCGTCGTTCGACCACGACATTCTGGATCGCGTGAAGCACGCGGCCGGCACGCCGAATGCCGAACTGCTGCACCCGTCGTTGATGTACAAGCTGTTCCGGATGTTCTGGCGGCTGCAGGCGTCGGTCGGACTCGTCCATGGCTTCACCCGGCACCGGAAGATTGCCGCGCCCGCGCTCGGCGACCTTCAGGCGCATCTGCCGGCGGATTACGTGGCCGTCAAGTTCTACGGGAGCGGCTGTCTTCCGGACACGACCGCCAATCAGGCCTTCATCGCCGACTACGTGTCGCACCTGAGCGCAAGGCATCACGTCGTCCTTCTCAACACGGGCGTGCGATTCGACGATCACCTGGACTTCGAAGGCTTCCCGCGCGACCGTGTCCACGTGGTTGATCACCTCATGACGCCGCGCAACAATCTCGACGTGCAGACCCGGATCATCGGTGCAGCCCGGGCCTTCGTCGGCACGTACGGGGGGTTCTCGTACCTGGCGCCGCTGGTGGGCGTCAACACGGTGGCGTTCTTCTCCGATCCGGCCGCGTTCCGCGTCGACCATCTCGAGGTCGCCAAGCGCGTCTTCACCGAGCTGAACGCGGCGTCGTTCCTGCCCCTGCACATCCGCGATCTGGATGTGCTCCGGCTGACGGTAGACCACCTGGGGTCCGACGCGGCGCCGGCAGCCGGCGCGCGGACCTGAGATCGTGTGGACGAGGATGGAGCCATGAGTCAGAGCCTGACATTCGGTGGCGGCCGGTGCCTCGTGATCGGCGAAGTCAGTCTGAGTCACGACGGCAGCCTGGGCCTCGCCCACGCCTTCGTCGAGGCCATCGCGGCCGCGGGTGCGGATGCCGTGAAGTTCCAGACGCACATCGCCGCCGCGGAAAGCACGCCGGCCGAGCCCTTTCGCGTCGCCTTCAGCCGTCAGGACCGCTCGCGGTACGACTATTGGAAGCGGATGGAGTTCAGCGAAGAGGAATGGCGGGGCCTGGCCAGCCACGCCAGGGACAAGGGGATCGCCTTCCTCAGTTCGCCGTTCTCGCTCGAAGCCGTGGAACTCCTGGCTCGCGTGGGCATGAAGACCTTGAAGATCGGATCGGGTGAGGTGAGCAACGATCCGATGCTGGACCGCATCACCGAAACCGGCGACCCGATCCTGCTCTCGTCGGGCATGAGCACCATGGCCGAAATGCGGCCCTCTGCGCTGAGTGCCCGCACTTGGCCCTTAACTTGGTTCCGGTCCCGAATGGTTTCGCCGACGTGATCCAGAACCTCCGCCAGGTCGCG
>JAPKZP010000655.1 GCA_026393735.1 Acidobacteriota bacterium | reverse complement strand
TCGACGACATTCCCTTCCCGGAAACCCAGAACTACATCAAGCGCATCCTGGGCACCGCAGAAGACTACCGCCGGCTGTACGGCGGCGCGGCGGCCGCCGTCGCCCCGTCCCCCGCGGCGAACCAGCCCAAGCCTGTCATCGTCGCGCCACCTAAGAAGTAACGAGTTTGTAGATGCGGACGGGACCGTCGACGGCGACGAGTTCCAGCCATGGCGTGTCGTGCAACACGGCGGCCATGGCCTCGGCACTGCTGCCGTAGGCGTCGAGGTGTATGACAGCGTGCGAGACGCCAAGCGTGCGGAGTTCGTCCCGTGACCGGTCGTCGGGGAATCCCCGCAGCGCGTCGGCGATCCCGACGTAGCCCGGCGGGACAAACCCGCTGTAGCCGTTGACGAGCGGCTTCCAGTAGGCCGTCGAGTTCAGTACGTACGGCGCGTTGCGAAGGACCGTAGCCGGTGTGTAGAAGGGGAATTCGGCGACGGCCGTGACATCCGGGGCCGCGAGCGTCTGGTAGATGCGCGGGATGCCGGGGAACGGGCGATAGACGAGCGGCGCCCGCAGCGCTCCCACGTGCACCGCGATCACGATCACGGCCGCAAACGCTGGCCACCAGCGGCGCGACCCCAGGCGGGCGCCGAGCGCGGCGATCCCGAAGCCCGCCAGCACGGCGACGGCGACGAGCCCGAGGAAGCCGAAGCGCGCGGCGCCGCGCAAGCCCTGCAGGATCGGCAGGACATGGTAGAGGAGCCCGTAGCCGGGCAGGGCCGGCCCGAACGACATGGCCACGCCCGCAAGGCCGATCACGGCCATCATGCGGATGCGCCGATCGCGCCAGCCTGGCGCCGCAATCAGCCCGTAGCACGCCAGCGCCGTGGCCACCGCGCCCGGGAAGAGCGCCGTCGTGCCTTCGGCGAACCGGTAACTCCACGCGGCGTAGTGCAGACGGCCGGCGGTCGACAGGTAGTCGCGCCAGGTTGACGAATACCGGGCCACGTCGTCGAGCGTGCGCGTCAGCCCCTGCTCCTGCTGCACGAGGTAGTAAGGCACGAGGAACGGCACCACGAGTGCGGCGCCGAGCGCCGCAGCGAGCCCGAGGAGGCCTGCTGTGCGGCGCGTGAACGGGCGCAGCCACTCGTCGGCGCGCACGACGGCGGCCAGGCCCAGCGCCATGGCCGTGAACACAAGCAGGTAGTTGGACGTCAGCGCCTGGAGCGCCGCCGCGATCCCGAGCAGGAACGCGTCGCGAAGCCGGCGGTGCGTAAGCAGCCGATCGAAGGCAAACAAGGCGATCGGGAGAAACTCCGTGTGCAGCGCCTGCAGGTGCGGCAGGCGCGTCAGTGTGTGTGCGTTGAACGCGAGGAGCGAACCCGCCACGAACCCGGCCACTGAACTGCCGGTCCACCGCCACACGACGAACCACAGTGCCAGGGCCGACAGCGCGAAGCCGGCGAGCATGACCAGGTTGTACGCCAGGACCGGCGATGCGCCCATCCAGGAGAGCGGCGCCGCCATCAGGCCCTGGACCGCCATGTGCTCGGAGTAGGCGAGCGTCAGCCGCTCGGGATGGAAGATGTTCGCATCGAACAAATGGAGCGGCGCCCGCGGCGCCTGGTGTGCGACCCAGGCCACGATCCACTCGTTCAGCATCGTGTCCGCGTTGTCGTTGCGCGAGAGCCCGCCCGGGTTCGCCGCGAGCGGCCACGTATGCAGCACGGCTAGCGCCAGGACGGCGGCTAGCGCACAGGCGGCCAGGCGTCGATCTGGAAGAGCCACACCGGATCCTCGAGGACGATGGGATGCAGGTAGTCGCGATACTCCTCGATCCGCGCCATCAAGTCCGGCAGGGCACGGTGATCGTAGAAGTTGCGGTGGAATACCACGTAGCGTGGCTGGTACTGCCTGAGGATGTTGAACGACTCCGGGTTCGGGAAGGAGCTCACCGGGATGACCATCGACCGCCAGTCCGGCGGAATGAAGTCGCTGTACCCGTTGACGAGCGGCTTCCAGTGGAACGTCGAGTTCAACATGTACTCGGAGTGGCGGGAGAAATCGACGCGCCGGTACCAGAACGGGAATTCCACCACGGGACCGTCCGGCAACCGTCCCAGGGCGACGTAGGCCGCCGGCGTGGGCTGCGCCTCGACGAGGAACAACGGCGCCACGAACAGGTCGGCGGCCGTCGCGCACACCAGGAGGGCGCCGGCGATGGCTCCGCGCCGCGTGCGCGGGAGCAGGCGTGCGATCGCGAAGCCCGCGAGCACGGCCAGCGCCAGCACGACCACGAGGCCCAGGCGCGACGGCGCGCGCAGCCAGGAGAACAGCGGCACTGACTCGTGCAGCCAGGCGTACAAGCCGGCAGGCGGGCCGAGCGACGACCAGAAGGCGATCACGGCGACGCTCGAGTAGAACGCGACGTGATCGCGTCCCGACGATGGTGCGTACCGGCGCCGCAGACCGAGCACGCCGAGGCATCCAAAGACGACGGAGGCGGTTCCGGGGTAGAGCACCTCCCCCCACGGCTTGATGTACGGGAGGACCCACCGGTGTGCCCACGCCGCCGACGCCCCGTACGATCGCCATGTCGCGGACCACCGGGCGGCGTCGGTCAGGGTTCGCGCGAAACCGCTCTGCTGCTGCAGCGTGATATAAGGCAGAAAGAACGGCAGCACGCAGGCCACCGAAAGGCCGGCGGCGAAGGCCGCGCACACCCAGAACATCCATCGCCGCCACAGCCCGCGCGAGACGGCATAGAACAGAAAGCCGTAGCCCACCAGCAGGCCGGCGAAGACGCCGTAGTAGCCGCACGACAGCGCCTGGGCTGCCAGGGCGAGGGCCAGCACGATGGCGCGGCCGAGCGACGGCCGGTCGATCAGCCAGTGCATCGCCAGCAGCGAGTACGGAAGCCCTGCCGTGAAGAGGAGCTGGATGTGCGGCAGGTGGGAGAACACGTACGGGCAGAAGGCGTACGCGATGCCGGCCACGGCCGCGCTCGTGCGGCGGCCGCTGAGGTAGCGCACGAGGCTGTAGGCCCCCGTCAGGGCGAGCACGAAGGCCAGCAACTCCACGCTGTTGTGGGCCAGATACGGGTTGCCGCCGCTGGCCCAGTAGGCAGGCACGGCCAGCAGGCCTGCGCCGAGGTTGGCCTCTGAGTAGGCCAGCGTCCCGCGCCGCGGATAGAAGATGTTGGCGTTGAAGAGGTTCTTCGGGTCGGTGACGATCGTGCGCGCGACCCACGCGACGTTCCAGACGCTGAACTGCCCGTCGCCGGAATCGATGCGCCCAGCGTAGCCGATCTTCGGGGCGAGCGGCCACGTCATCACCACGGTCAGGAGCATCGCGGCCGAGACGACGAGCGCCGCTTCGGTGAGACGGGCACGCATGGGGCCGTATGGTAGCATGACCGTTCATGCAGCCCACCCGTTTGTCGGCCCCGTCCGCGCTCGCCGCTGCGTGCGCGGGTGCGGCGGCGTGGTGCTCCGCCGGCACCATGGCGCTCACCGACGCCGGCCCGCGTGCGTCGCGCATCGGCGTGCTGCCGTCCGCGTGGTGGCTGGCCGCCGCCATGGCAGCCGCGATCGCCGCGGCGTGGTGGTGGCGCGTGTCTGCGGACCGCGCGCGGCCGCTCTTCTTCAGCGCGGCGCTCATCGTGCCGTGGGTGCCCGTGTCGCTGCCGCCAGCGGCCCTGATCTGGACGGGGCCCATCACGTGGATCGTCTGGGCCGCGATCGCGGGAGCCGTGCTGGCGTCAGGATCGCCGGGCGGGGCCATCGCCGCGCGCTCGCGGCCGTGGCTGGGCGATCCGCGGCGTGCGCCGTGGGCGGCGTTCGTGTGTGCGGCGCTGCTCTACACCGCGACAGCCCACCAGTTGTCAGCCTTAGTCCCCGGCGGAGACGAACCGCACTACCTCGTCATCGCGCAGAGCCTGTGGCGCGACGGCGATCTGCGCATCGAGAACAACCACCAGCGCGGCGACTACCTCGAGTACTTCAAGGGCTCGCTGCGGCCCGACTACCTGAAGCGCGGGCAGGACGGCCAGATCTACTCGATCCATCTGCCCGGTGTCCCGGCGCTCATCGCGCCGCTGCTGGCACTGGGCGGATACCGCCTGGTGAACCTGGGGCTGGCCCTGGCGTCGGCGGCGGCCACCGCCGTGGTGTGGCGCATGACGTTCGCGCTCGTCGGCAGCGCTGCGGCCTCCTGGTTTGCGTTTGCTTCGGTGGCCCTCACGGCGCCGTTCCTGTTCCTGTCGTTCACGGTGTATCCGGACGGGCCGGCGGCGATTGTCGTGCTGATGTCGTTTGGCGCCGTCGTGGCGCTGTCGAAGCAACCAGACCGCCCGGCCCGATGGTGGATGGGCGCCGGGCTGCTGCTCGCCCTGCTGCCGTGGTTCCATCCGCGCTTCGCCGTGATCGCCGCGGCACTCGGGGCCGTGCTCGGCGTCCGCGCGCTCGGTGGGCCCCGGCGCGCGACGTCGCTCGTTGCGTTTGCGGCGGCGCCGCTCCTGAGCGCTGCCGGATGGTTCGCGTACTACGCGATCATCTACGGGAGGCCGGATCCGTCGATCGCGTACGGGCACTACACGCAGATGTCCGTCGGGCGAGTCCCGATCGGCGTGCTCGGGTTGCTGGCGGACCAGCAGTACGGTCTCCTCGTCAACGCTCCCGTGTATGCGATCGCCCTGCTGGGCATCGTCCCGCTGCTGCGCCGCCACACGCGGCTGGCCGTTGAATGGCTCGCCGTGATCGTCCCGTACACCGCTGTCACCGCGATGTACCACATGTGGTGGGGCGGCCTGAGCTCTCCGGCGCGCTTCATCGGGGCGACGTTCCTCGTCTTCAGCGTTCCTCTCGCCGTGGCGTGGGCGGCGACGCGCGACGCGGCAACGCGCGCAGCCCAGGCCGCGTTGCTCGCGATGAGCCTCGCCCTGGCGGCGGTGTTCGCCCTGGCCGAGGGCGGCCAGTTCGCGTTCAACGTCCGCGAGCCGGTGGCGCCGTGGCTGGTGTGGATGAGCGAAGTGAGCGATGTCGCGCGCGCGGTCCCCGGCATGTTCCGGTCGACGTCGTGGGACGCGTTCGTCCAGACGGGGGTGTGGACGGCCGCCATCTGTGCGACTTGGGTGATCGCGCGCCAGGGCGCGCGTGTCTTGAGGCTGCAGCGAGGGGCGGCGGCCCTGGTCGTGCTGGTGATGGGTGGCCTAGCCGCAACCACGTCGGTCGCGATTGCCTGGAGGCTCGAAGGCGTGGCGGGCACGGTCGCCACGGTCGGCCAGCTGCGGGCACTGGAGGCCGTTGGACGCGGCCGGGTCATGACCGCGCTGACCTACGATCCTGTCGCCTTCACGACGCCGGGGCCTGCGATCGAGCGGCTTCGTCTGGGTGTCGAGCGGGTGGCGGGTGCGCCGGGCGGCAACTGGCTCTGGATTCCGCACGTGCCGGCGGGGCGATATCGCATCTGGATCGACAACCAGGTCGCCGGCGCCGGGTTCGACGCGGCCGTCTTCGTCGGGCGCACCGACGCGCCGCTCGACCGCTGGCAGACCGACAGCCTGCCGCTTGGCGCCTCCAGCCGCGAACTCTGGCTCCCGGTTGCCGTGCACTCGGTCGCCATCCGTGGCAGCGAGGCCGCCCGCCGCAATCTGCGCGCGATCTGGCTGCAGCCGGCGGAAGGCAGCGGCGTCCTGTCACCGCTGACGAGCGACCGCGCCGCGGCCGCCATCCGGTACGGAGACACCTCGGTCTTCAACGTGGGGG
>JAPKZP010000469.1 GCA_026393735.1 Acidobacteriota bacterium | reverse complement strand
GTCCAAGCCTTCCGCCGTGGGAATCGTCGCCTCGAACACAAACGGGCCACTCACCCGTGTGATGCCATTCACCGACTCCGGCCGGTCAACCAGCACTTCTTCCTGCGCCGGCTCGTTGTTGGCAATGCTCTTGAGCGTGATGTGCGGCACGATGCCGCCGACTTCCTCGCCCTTCTGATTCTGCCGGCGCTCATAGATGAAGCCGCCGACCGGGCCGCGCGACTCGTCCTTCAGCTTGTGGTAATCGAACGTGGCGGTGAGGAGTCGCTGGCGGGCGAGCGCGCGCGCGTCGGGGCGTGGCTGCCGCAGAGCGCCCGTGGCCGGGTGCCGCAGCTGTGCTGGTGCGATGACCTGGACGGGCCGGCCCTCCTCGGCTTCTCCAACCCGATCGTGGCCATGCCGCGTGCCCACGGGGCGCGCCTGACCGACCAGGAACTGAAACACGTCCTGCTCCACGAACTGGCACACGTCCGACGGCGCGACGACTGGGCCGCGTGCGTGGAACTGGTGCTGGCCGGGGTGTTGTGGACGAACCCGGTGGTGCATGTGCTCCGTCGCAGCCTGGGCCTCGCGCGCGAGATGGCCTGCGACGACTGGGTGGTACAGCACACGGCGGCGCCGGTCGCCTACGCACGGTGCCTGACGACGGTCGCCGAACTGCGGCGTAGATCCCGGCCGGCCCGTCTCGCGTCGGCGGCGACCGGGTCGCGAAGCGTGCTTGGACGCCGTGTCGTTCGAGTGCTCGCCCGGGATCCCCGCCCGAGCGTCCGCGTCTCGCGCGCGGTGGCCGCGCTCACGCCCGTCGCGGTGGGATGTCTGGCGATCATGTTGATCCAGACGCCGCCGTTCGTGGTGGACGGCAGGCCGGCCACGCTTGCACTAACGTCGATAGCCCCGCAGGCCGCCCCGGAGGCGGCCGCGGGAACGAATTCTGGTGACCTGCAATCCACAGTGCCGAACCGACCTCGGATCGGGATACAATTATCTACTCGTATTCCCGTTCCCGACCGGCAGCCCACGAACGCGGTCGATTCGCCGCCCGTCACGGGCGGAGGGGTCGATGCGCGTGGCGGATCGCCGACGGGTGACGCTGCGCTGCTTTCCGCCTCCCCACTCCCGGGTACGTCTGTGCCGGGTGTGATCGCCATCGACGGAACGGTGGCGTCGGATTCAATCGGGCCGGACGTCCGGACCCCGTGGTGGGGCCGCGCCGCCAGTGTGGGCGCCGCAACGGGCGGAGGAGCCACATCGGCTGGCCGCGTGACAGCTTCGTTCTTTAAACGACTCGGGGCCTCGGTAGCGAAGCCGTTGACCCGATAACAGACAGCCCCCTTTTTTCAGCTGAGGAGTTCGGGATGCGTGTCCACCTCGTCAATCCGAGCCATGTGTCGTTTGGTGTGGCCGTCATCACACCGCGGTGGCTCTTCGTGCTTGCGGCGGCGACGCCACGTTCGTACGGCGATCCGCTGATCGTCGATGAGACGCTCGATCTGTTCGACCCCGCAACGGTCGAGGCCGGCGATGTGGTCGGCATTGGTATCCACACCGGCAACGCTCTGCGCGGCTACGAAGTGGGCAAGGCG
>JAPKZP010000067.1 GCA_026393735.1 Acidobacteriota bacterium | reverse complement strand
CGCCGCCACGTCTCCGCTGTCGGGCATGACCACCACCGAGCGGCGGCGTGCCACCGCCATCACGCTCAGCCACCGGCCCGACCCGACTCAGCAGTCCGTCGTGAGCGGACCGAGCCCCACGTTCATCTTCGAGGCTACGTCGAAATCGAAGACCGCCGGCGGGCGCATCGGCGTCCAGCGCGGCGATCTCCTGCTGGACCTCACGCTGCAAGGCGTGATCGACAGCGACACGCACGAGGCGGTGTTCGCCGATCTCGACGGCCTGCGCAACAAGTCCACCGCCGAACTCGGTGTCTCGTGGACGCACTGGTCCGAGCGTGACCCGAAAGCCGTGCTGGACCAGGTCTGCGACGAGTATCGCGCGATGGCGGGCGGGGCGATGCGGGGCGCGTGTTCGTCCGTCGAGTTGCGAGCGGCGACGCTGGCCGACGGGACGACGCTCGCCGATCGGGTTCGCGTGCTGCTGCCGAAGCGGCTTCTTCTTACGGGAGTGAGCTACGCCTTCGGCCCCGAGCAGTTCCGCTTCGTCCCGGCAGCGGGTGCCGGCACCGAACGGCTGAACCGCACCAACTGGTCCGTGTCGGCGCATGCCGGAGTCGTCACGCGCGGCACGCTGGCGTTCGGCGCGCGATATACCCACGAGGTCGTCTACACGAGCGGCGACACGCGGCAGATCTGCACGCCGTCCGGTTCGAGCGGCATCCTCCAGTGCGCGGAAAAGGTCGTCGGCGCGCCAACGCGCGGCGAGCACGAGATCGCGGCAGTCGAACTCCGATCGTTCATCGGTCAGCGGTTCGCGATGAACCCGCGCCTGTCGGCGAATCTGTCGACCGGCACCGTCGGGTTCGACCTGCCGCTCTACTTCCTGCAGAAGCCGGATGGAGGACTGGCCGGCGGCGTCAGCCTCGGCTGGCGCTACTCCAGCCAGGATGGCGGGACCTTCGAGATCACGGCCTTCGTCGGCGAGGTCTTCGCGCTCATCGTGAAAGAACCCTGATGCCGCTCAGTGCTTCGGCGGTGGAGTCGGCCCGGCCTTCCGGTGAGCCGCGAGGAAGTCGAACACCTTCGGGAGATTCGGCACGACCACGTCCGTGTGGTTCCCGCCGGGGACCTCGATGTAGGCCACCTCGACGCCGAGCCGCCTCATCTCCGCCACCATCGATCGCGACCCGCTGACGTTTACCGTCGGATCCGCGTCGCCATGGACGACGATCTGTGGAATGTGCTTCATGCGCTCGACTGTCGCCGGGCTGCCCGTGCCGGCGAAGAGCCCCAGGGCCGCCCACGTGTCCGCGTACTTCGCCCCGAGGTACCACGTGCCGATCGCACCCATCGAATGGCCGATCAGGTAGATGCGCGTGTCGTCGACCTGGTACTGCGCGCGCATCAGGCGCAGGACCTCGAGGACGTCCTTCTCGCTGAATTCGAGCCGCCGGCGGGTGGCGGCGTCGGGTGCGCCCGTCACCGCCGCGCCGTAGAAGCCGTCCGGGCGGAAGCCGAGCGGCGCGGCCATGAGGAACCCATGCTGCTCGGCCAGCCTGGGCGGCAGTTTGCTGTACGCATCGAAGAAGGAGTCCTCACTGCCGCCGAGGCCGTGCAGCGCAATCACGAGCGGCGCCGGTGATGCGCCGGTGTAGCCCGTGGGCACGTACACCCGGTAGGGCATCACTTCGTTGGCCCCCTGGAGCACGTAGTGGCGTTCCATGTCGCCGGTGCGCCCCTTGAACGGATCCGTTCCCGCTTGCGTCGCGGCCACGATCCCGTCGGCGGCCTTCAACTCAACGGGCACGTCGAACGCGCCCAGCCTCACCCGGCCGCGGTTGACGTTGCGGATGTAGTCCACCGGGTAGAGCACGTCGGCGCGGAAAGCCTCGGGTGCCTTCGCCGCCGCCGCCTCGAGGGAACGCAGCCGCGTGTCGAGTCCGCGCAGCACGACGATGGCGAGCCTCGATGCTCCGAGCGACGTCGTGCCGTCCAGCACCTCGGCTTCGACCGTATAGCTGCCGTCTTCCATCGCCGAGAGGTCGAGCTCGAGATCGAAAGGAGACTCGCGCAGGTCTCGACCCACACCGTCGAACGTGCCGAACTCGCGCACGAGCGTCATCGGGGCCATCGCCGTCGCGGCCGTCGCGGCCGGCACCGACGGGACCTGGCGCTTGAGCAGCGACACGCGGGCCGTGAGGGCCGGCGTCAGGTCGATCGAGGGCCGGTAGATCTGTTCGATCCGGAGGGAGTACGGAACGGAGGAATCGATCACGGTTCGGCCGCTCCGCAACACGAGCGAATTCTGATAGTCGAGCGCCGGTGTCCATGGCGTGCCCGCGAGCAGGGCGATACCCCTGGCCAACTGGCGCCGCACCTCGCCGGTGTTGCCCTGGCTGAGCGCGTCTGCGATCTCCTTGTCCACGGCGTCAATCTGCGCCTTCAGTTCCCCTTGCGGGTTCACCGTGGCCTTGCGCGTGTTGTACGTCACGCGCACGCTGCTCAGGCTGGGCAAGGCTTGCGCCGCAGCAAGGACAGGCACCAGCGCGAGGACGAATCCAAGAAGGAGGCGTGAGGGTCGAAGGCGGCGAAATGGACGCAGCATGATTGGCATTCCAGACCGGAGGCCGATCGTTCGGGGGAGTCTACCACCGGCGGGCCCTGCCGCACACGTCCGGACACGTCCGGCCCCGGGCCTGCTGTCCGGCCTGGGGTCTACTCGTCCCTGGTCCTGCTGGGCCCCGGGCCTTGCGCCCGACCTGTCCCCGACGCCACAATCTCGGCATGGCCGGCCTCGTGATCCTCGCCGACGAGAACATCCCCTTCGCGCGCGACGCGTTCGGCACGCTGGGCGACGTGCGGCTCAAGCACGGCCGCCAGATCGCGGCCGCCGACTTGCGCGACGTGGACGTGCTCGTCGTCCGATCCATCACGCGCGTGGACGCGTCGCTCGTTGCCGGCACGAAGGTGCGTTTCGTCGGCACGGCCACCTCGGGCTCCGACCATGTCGTGTTCGCGGATCTCGATCGGCACGGCATCACGGCGTTCACGGCACTCGGCTGCAACGCCAACGCCGTGGCCGAGTACATGGCGGCGGCGTGGCTGACGATTGCGCGGCGCACCGGCCTGACGCTCCGCGGCCTGTGCGTGGGAGTGGTCGGCGTCGGGCACGTCGGGTCGCTCGTGGTCGAGAAGGCGCGTGCCCTCGGCATGATTCCTGTCCTGAACGACCCGCCCAAGGCGCGCGAATCCGGCCGGACCGACTACCGCCCGCTCGACGAACTCGCCGACTGTGACATCGTTACGCTCCACACGCCGTTGACCGTCGACGGACCGGACCCGACACGCGGGCTGATTGGCGCGCGCTTTCTCTCGCGGCTGAAGAAGGGCGCATGGCTTTGCAGCACCGGGCGCGGCGGGGTGGTTGACGAGGACGCGCTCCACGGCGCGCTCGACGCCGCCCGGCTCGGCGCCTGCATCCTCGACGTCTGGGATTACGAGCCCGCCATCGACGGGCGGCTCCTCGGGCGCGTGGACATCGCCACGCCGCACATCGCCGGCTACTCGCTGGAAGGGAAGATGAACGGCACGGCGATGACGTACGAGGCCGCGTGCCGCTTCTTCGGCGTCGAGCCGACCTGGAGTGCGGAGGCTGCCGCGCCGCCGCCGACCGTGCCGTACGTGACCGAGATCGCAGGTGGCCGACGCGACGAGGACGTGCTCACCGACGTCGTGAGTGCGGTGTATCCCGTGCTGCGTGACGACGCCGCGCTCAGAGCGACGGCGGCGCTCGATGCCGCCGCGCGCGGCCGCGCCTTCGACGATCTCCGCAAGACCTACCCGACGCGCCGCGAGTTCCGGTACACGACGGTCAGCGCGCCCGGAGCCTCGCGGGCGCTCCTCGCCTCGCTCCGCGCACTTCAGTTCCGCATCGCACGACAAGCGTAACGCGGCGGCTGCCCGGGAGGCGTCCGTTGAGCGCGGAGCACATGGGTGATACTCTTACTGGTAGGAGTAAGACATGACACTGACGAGCAAGGGACAGGTCACGATCCCGCAGGAGATCCGGGAGGCGCTGGGCCTGCTGCCAGGGACTAGCGTGACGTTCGACATCGTCGGAGAGAGCGTTCGGATCCGGAAGGCCGGCGGCCAGCGGAGGGGCGCCGCACTGGTGGAGCGCATGCGCGCTGTGGGCCGCGGCGCAGCCGGCCCGCGCCTGACGACCGACGAGATCCTGGCGCTCACGAGGGGTGAGTAGGATGCCGGCCACGCTGGTGGACAGCAACGTGATCCTCGACATCGTCACCGAGGATCCCGAGTGGCTCGAATGGTCGGCGGCCGCCCTCGCCGCACAGGCCGACGCCGGTCCTCTCGTCGTCAACCCGCTCGTCTACGCCGAGGTTGCGGCCCGCTTCGACCGGATCGAAGATCTGGAGGCAGCCCTGCCCGCGTCGTACTACCAACGGCAGGCGCTGCCGTGGGAGGCGGCGTTTCTTGCCGGCCGGACGTTCATCCAGTACCGGCGGAAGGGCGGACAGCGGCGATCGCCCTTGCCCGATTTCTACATCGGCGCCCATGCGCTGGTCGGGCGTATGACCCTGCTGACTCGCGATGCGCGCCGCTACCGCAGCTACTTTCCCGCCCTGCGGATCGTAGCGCCATAGGGACTGGGGGTACTGGGGGTCAGATCCAGAGTCCCGCCTCTTCCATGCATTGATGCCTGATCCCAACGTGGGGTCTTGCCGTGATCTTGGATCCGACGCCAGACACCCCAGAGAATCTGACCCCAGAGCCCCCCAGACACCCCAGAGAACCCCAGCGAACAGGCCGGCGGCGCCGAATGCCACCGCGGGCGCCGCCGCCACGTCGTCCGGGAGCAGGCCACGCCCGTATGACGGCGATCATAGGGACCGGGCGCGAAGACTGGCAGAATGCTTAACGCCCCCTCAATGGAAGGAGAATCCCGACATGGTTGATTCGACCACCGTGCTGTGGGGGCAAACCCTGGCCTACACGTTCTACGTGCTTGCCATCATGGCCGTCATGGGCTGGTTCGCCCTGCGCGTCACGCAGGACGGCGGCCGCCAGGGCATCCGGCCGGCCTACTTCTACGCCTTCGTCGGCTTTCTGGTCGTCCTCGGCGTCTCGCTGCACTTCATCACCTACTACACCATCCCGTGGAAGCCGATGGACATGCACCGGGCCACGATCACGCCGGACAAGGTCTTCGACATCGGCGTGGCCGCCCACAAGTTCCAGCTCCCTGCCGAGAAGCTGCTTGTGGCCTGCAACGACAAGGTGCTCTTCAACGTCACGTCGAGCGACCTGACGTACGGATTCGGTCTCTTCCGGAACGATCACTCGATGCTGTTCCAGATGCAGGTCGTGCCCGGGCACAAGAACGACATCCTCTGGCAATTCGACAAACCCGGCATCTACACCATCCGGTCCACGGAGTACTCGGGACCGTCGGGCGTCGACATGATCCTGAAGGACGTCGTCGTCGTGTCGTGCGTGAAAAGCTGACCCCCTGATCGGAACTGACAGCTTCCAGCGAGATTACCCATGAGCTTCATCCAGACTCTCGTCAACGGCGAGCAGGGGTCCTTCAAGCCGGCGACTCTCACGCCGATGCAGAAGATGATCCTCCGCTTCGTGGTCGTCGGACTCGTCTACTACGCCTTCGCGGTCATCGAAGGCATGATCATGCGTCTCTACGAAATCGCGCCCATTCCCACGATACCGCCGCAGCAGTTCTTTGCCATCATGACCGCCCATCCTCTCGTGGGCATCTTCGGTTCCACCTACTCGATCGTGTTCGGCGCCTTCCTCTTCCTCGTGCCGTTCCTGATGAAGAAGCCCTTGTGGAGCATTCCCCTGGCCAACTGGACGTGTGCGCTGCTGGGCGTCGGCACGTTCACGTTCTGGTTCGCGGGGTTCCTCTCGGAGTACGCGCCGCTCTACACGTTGTACTGGCCGCTCCCGGCGGACTTCACCCAATTCAGCCTGTGGGGCGGGACGTTCTTCATCGTGGGTATCGCCCTGGTGATGGTGGGCACGGTGTTCTTCGTCGTCAACATCTTCAAGACTATTTCGTACACGCCGCAGGGGTGGCCCAGACAGCCGG
>JAPKZP010000282.1 GCA_026393735.1 Acidobacteriota bacterium | reverse complement strand
GCGCCGGCACGCGTGGGCGGTATGGGCCGCCATGGCGTTCCTGTTCCTTGCGGGCGTGACCACCGCGTACTGGGCGGAGGCTCGCGGGAACCCGCTCCTCGCCGGCGCGGATCAAGTGGCATCCGCCGCTTCCCCCGGCGGGAACATGGAGGGCAAGGAGGTCCGGTTCGGCATCGCGGGCTCGGCGCTCTTCGCTACGGTCACGACGGATGCCAGTTGCGGCGCCGTCAACAGCATGCACGACTCGTTCACGCCGATCGGCGGCATGGTCCCGCTCGTCAACATCATGCTGGGCGAAGTCATCTTCGGCGGGGTGGGTTCGGGCCTCTACGGCATGCTCGTGTTCGTCATCGTGACCGTCTTCATCGCGGGATTGATGGTCGGGCGGACGCCGGAGTATCTCGGGAAACGCATCCAGGCGTTCGATGTGCAGATGGCGATGCTGGCGATCCTCGTGTTCCCGATTGCGGTGCTTGTGTTCACCGGGATCTCCCTCGTCTCGCCGACCTTCGGCACATCAAGCCTGACGAACCCAGGACCGCACGGCCTGTCCCAGGTGCTCTATGCATTTACGTCCGCCGCGGGGAACAACGGCTCCGCGTTCGCCGGGCTGGCAGCCAACACGCCCTGGTACAACATTGCCCTCGGCTTCGCGATGCTGGCCGGACGCTTCCTCGTCATCGTCCCTGTGCTGGCCGTCGCCGGCAGCCTCGCCCGCAAGAAACGCGTGCCCCCGTCGTCGGGCACGTTCCCGGTCACGGGGCCGCTCTTCACTGTCCTGCTCGTCGGCGTCGTGGTCATTGTCGGGGCCCTCACGTTCTTTCCTGCGCTGAGTCTGGGCCCCGTCGTCGAGGACCTGGTCATGCGCCAGGGCCAGGTGTTTTAGATGAGAGATCACGATTCGAGGTTGCTGGAACCTGGGCCGCGGGTCCTGTCCGCGCCGTTCCCATCTGTCCTCGGCTGCGCTTCGTGTGTGCTGCCTGCGGGCAGATGGGAAGCGCCGCGGCCACCCGCGTCCGACGCCGCCGAATCGCGGTCTGCTCTTTAACTCGAGGAGACCGCCGTGACTTCCCGTCAGTCGGCCACGATCTGGGACAGACGCATTGTCGGGCGCGCGTTGGCGGACGCAGCGCGGAAGGCCGATCCCCGCGTCATGATGCGCAACCCGGTGATGTTCACGGTGGAGGTTGGCTGTGTGCTGACCACGGCGCTGCTCGTGCAGCATGCGTGGGCCGGCCTCCCCCGCCTGGGATTCGAGCTCCAAATCACGATCTGGTTGTGGATCACGGTGCTCTTCGCCAACTTCGCCGAGGCCATGGCTGAAGGCCGCGGCAAGGCTCAGGCCGACACGCTGCGACGGGCCCGAATCGACAGCGTCGCGCGCCTGGTGGGGGCGGACGGGCTGGAAGAAGTGGTGGCGGCGGCAGCACTTCGGAAGGGAGATCTGGTGTTCGTCCCGGCGGGCGAGTTGATTCCCGGCGATGGCGAGGTCGTAGACGGCGTGGCGTCTGTAGATGAGTCCGCGGTGACCGGCGAATCCGCGCCCGTTATCCGGGAGTCGGGCGGCGACCGATCGGCTGTGACAGGCGGCACGAAGGTCCTGTCCGACTGGATCAGGGTCCGCATCACCTCCAACCCTGGCGATACCTTCCTGGACCGCATGATCGCGATGGTCGAGGGCGCACAACGCAAGAAGACGCCGAACGAGATCGCCCTGAACATCCTCCTCGCAGGACTCACCATCATCTTCCTGCTCGCCACGGTCACGCTGCAGCCCCTCGCGGCGTACTCCAACACGCCGCAGTCGGTCTTCGTGCTCGTCGCGCTGCTGGTATGCCTGATTCCCACGACCATCGGCGGGCTGCTGTCGGCCATCGGCATCGCCGGCATGGACCGGCTCGTGCAGCGTAACGTCCTCGCGATGTCCGGGCGCGCGGTGGAAGCGGCCGGCGACGTGCATACGCTGCTGCTCGACAAGACGGGCACGATCACGCTGGGCAACCGTCAGGCCACCGAGTTCCTGCCGCTGCCGGGCGTCTCGCCGCGCGAGCTGGCGGAGGCGGCGCAGATCGCGTCACTCCCGGACGAAACCCCGGAAGGCCGTTCCATCGTCGTGCTCGCCAAGACCGCCTTCAACATCCGGGCGCGAGACGTCGGGACCCAGATGACCTTCGTGCCGTTCTCCGCGCAGACGCGCATGTCCGGCGTGGACATCGACGGCCGGCGGATCCGCAAGGGCGCCGCCGACGCGATCAGGCGGTTCGTAGTCGACGCGCGGGGCGTGTTCCCGCCAGAGCTCGATGTCCTCGTGGCGCAGGTCGCGCGAGCTGGAGGGACGCCCCTCGTCGTAACAGACGGCGCGCGGGCGCTGGGCGTCATCTATCTCAAGGACATCGTGAAGGGCGGCATCAGGGATCGGTTCGCCGAACTGCGCGCGATGGGGATCAGGACGGTGATGATCACCGGCGACAACCCACTGACGGCAGCAGCGATCGCGGCCGAGGCTGGCGTCGACGACTTTCTCGCCCAGGCAACGCCGGAGGACAAGCTGCGCCTGATCCGGCGGGAGCAGCAGGACGGGAAACTGGTGGCGATGACCGGCGACGGCACCAACGACGCGCCGGCGCTGGCCCAGGCGGACGTGGCCGTCGCGATGAACACGGGCACCCAGGCTGCCAAGGAGGCGGGGAACATGGTGGACCTGGACTCGAATCCCACGAAGCTCATCGAGATCGTGGAGATCGGCAAGCAACTCCTGATGACCCGGGGCGCCCTGACGACCTTCTCGATCGCCAACGACGTGGCCAAGTACTTCGCCATCATCCCCGCGATGTTCGCGGCGGCGTTCCCCGCCCTGATGGCGCTCAACATCATGGGCCTGCGCACGCCCGAGTCTGCGATCCTCTCGGCGGTGATCTTCAATGCCCTGGTCATCGTGTGCCTCGTGCCGCTCGCGCTGACCGGTGTGCGGTGCCGGCCGCTGCCTGCGGCGGCGCTGCTGCGCCGGAACCTGCTCATCTACGGCGTCGGCGGGCTCATCGCGCCGTTCGTCGGCATCAAGCTCATCGATCTCGTCGTGGTGGTGCTGCGCCTCGCATGAGGAGGGCGCGGGGACCTGTCATGCATATCGGACGTCACGTGCTGATTGCTGTGCTGATGACCGTGGCGATGACGGTCCTGCTCGGCCTCGTGTATCCGCTGGTGGTCACGGGGCTGGCCCAGCTAGCGTTTTCGGACCGGGCAAACGGTCAACTGATCTACCGCGAGGGGCGGCTGGTGGGGTCGCGGTTGCTGGGACAGCCGTTCTCGGCGCCGCGCTACTTCCACGGCCGGCCGTCTGCAGCGGGCCGAACGGGCTATGACGCGAGCGCCTCGGGCGGTACGAATCTGGGCCCGACCAACCGTGTCCTCATCGCCGTGGTCCGCGAGAGGATTGCTGCGGCGGGGCGTGAACGTCCGAATGTCACCGTCCCGATAGACATGGTGACTGCGTCGGCATCAGGCCTCGATCCGCACATCTTTGTGGCGTCGGCAGAGTTCCAGGTCCCGCGGATTGCGCGCGAGCGAGGCATGGGCGAAGGGGACGTGCGGGCGATCGTCACGCAGTTCACCGAGGGCCGGGACCTCGGGTTTCTCGGTGAACGACGCGTGAATGTCCTGCTGCTGAATCTCGCCCTGGACGAGCGTCAGGGCCGGCCGCCCTCTTCGTCCGAGAAGCGATAGCCAACCCACGGATCGGTCAGCAGGTAGCGCGGGCGCGCCGGGTCCGGCTCGATCTTCTTGCGCAGTTGCCCCATCCGCACGCGCAGGTGCTCGGGCTGGTCGGCGGCATGCGGCCCCCAGATGGTCTTGAGGATGACGCGGTGTGTCAGCACCTGGCCGGCGTGCCGGACCATCAGCGCCAGCAGTTCGAACTCCTTGGGCGTCAGCTTGATTTCGACGTCGCCGCGAATGGCGCGGCGCCGGTCGAAGTCCACCGTGAGATCGCCGCGCTGCAGGCGCCCCGTCTCGGCGGGTTCCCCGGCGCTGGCGCGGCGCAACGCGGCGCGCACGCGGGCGAGCAGTTCTTCCGGGCTGAAAGGCTTGGTGACATAGTCGTCCGCACCCTCGTCGAGCGCCTGCACCTTGTCCCGTTCGGCGTCGCGCGCGGAGAGCACGACGATGGGCGTGGTGCCGCGGGCGCGAATGCGGCGGCAGACGTCGATGCCATCCATGTCGGGCAGGCCCAGGTCCAGCACGACGAGGTCCGGACAGTCGCCGTCCACGACGGCGAGCGCGTCGCGCCCCGTCCCGGCCACGCTGACTTCGTACCCCCGGCTGCGCAGCAGCGGCGCCATCGTCCGCTGGAGCGACACTTCATCGTCGACGAGCAGGATGTGGGCCGGTTGTGTCATACCGCGTGGGGGTCAGATTCATAGTGGGGGTCAGAGTATTGGGGGTCAGATTCATAGTCGGCATCAGCGTGAGGCATCGTGGCCGGTCGGGCTGGCGTCGGAATGCTCATGGTGAAGCACGCACCGCCATCCGGGTGGTTCTCCGCCCAGACGCGCCCGCCCTGTGCGGCGAGCAATCCTCGCGTGATGGCGAGGCCCATGCCCGTGCCGAACGCGAGGCGCCGGGCGTCCGAGCCCCCCCGGAAGAACCGCTCGAACAGGTGCGGCAGTTCCTGCGACGACATTCCCGGACCGCGGTCCCGGACGGCCAGCCTGAGCGCGCCGTCTTCGACTCGGGCGGTCACAAAGATGGGCGTGCCCGCGGGCGCGTAGTGCCCGGCGTTCTCGAGCAAGTGCGCGAGCGCCGCCGACGTCAGGCGCGGATCGACCTGCACGGAGTCCTCCCCCTCGGTGTCGAGTTCGAGCGGATGGTCCGCGAGCGCTTGTTGCACCTGCTGCACGGCCGCTTCGACGATGTCCGACGGATGGACCCACTCGCGTTCGGCGTCGATGGCGCCCGTGTCAATCCGGGCCATCTCGACGATGTTGCTGAAGAGGCGATTCAGGCGCGTCACCTCAGCCTGGATCACGTCGAACTGATCCGTCCGCTGATGTTCGTCGGCCCAGGATGTTCGCAGGTTGTCGGCGGCGACGGTAATCGCGGTCAGCGGGGTCCGGAGGTCGTGCCCCAGCGACGCCAGTAGTGCGGACTTCAGTTCGGCACCCTGACGCACGCGCTCGGATTCCCGGCGCTCGTCGAGCATGTGCGCCCGTTCGATCGCGATCACGGTCAGCCCGGCCAGCGCATCCAGCGTGCCGGGCGCAATCGGACGGCCGGCCGCAGCCAGGAGGCCCACGGGACGGGTGCCGAGGCGGAGTGGAACGAGCCGTGCCGACGCGCCCTCGGCTGTGGTGATCGTGCGGTGGCCACCGTACGATCGCGTGCGGGCGTCGAATTCCAGGATGCCTCTCGCCGAGGCCAGCGCCATGTCGAGGTCGGCCGGGTCGAGTGTGAATCCCTGGCTGGAGCAGTGGACGGCCCACCCGGTCGGGGCGGGCTGGCAGACGGCCACCCACTCGAGGCTGAAGCGGCGCGCCATGTACCTGGCCATCTCGTCCAGGGCATCCCGGCTGTCCGTCGTGAGCAGCACGTCCCGGCTCAGATCGAACAGGCGTGCCAGTTCGTCGCGGCTGCCCAGCGCCTCGTCGGCGCGGTTGCGCGCGAGCAAGGAGAGCCGGCTCGCCACGACGCTCACGGCCAGGAACGCGCCGAGCGCGGCCCAGTTCACTGGGTCCTCGAGATGGAAGGTTCCGACCGGCGGCATGAAGAAGTAGTTCAGGGCGAGAACGGCCAGGACAGACACGGCCACGGCGACGCGCAGCGACGATGCGGCGGCCGCCAGCAGCACGATCAGCAGGAACGAAAGACTGACGACGGTGGGATTCTGGACGTGCAGCCAGCCGGCGTAGGCCGCGGTGACGACGCAGACGGCTGCAACGCCGGCGGCGGCGTGCCAGAACTCCCAGGGCAGCCGAGGGTGAGCGGTGCGGAACGGATTTGTCAACGACACGTGGCCGGCGCTGCGGCGCCGGGCGTCATGTTAGCAGCAATGATGCCAAAACCTCTCCCGGAGCGGTTATGTAACCGCTCCGGGAGAGGTTTTCATGCGACTGGCGGTCAGGTGCCCTGGGTGCGTTTGTAGACGCGATGGACGATCATGTCGCGCGGCATGTCGCCGCCGGAGACCCTCACCACGACGAGCAGTTGCGTGCCTGAGGCCATCGGGATGCACGTCCAGGTGACCTTCGGGTTCTTGTCCATTTCGGACTCAATGACGAGGCTCTCGGCGTCCCACTTCGCCTTGTAGGACACGACGCCGTCGCCGGTGAGCAGTTCGGCCTTCTTGCCGTCGGTCACGTACTTGCGAGTGACGCCGTCGCTGGTCGTGACCGTGACCGATCCATCCGCCGGGATGATGGTCATCCCGCCCGGAGCCTGGAGCGCGGCGAGCATCGCCGCTGGCGTGCGCGGCATGTTCCCGCCGCCGGATTCCCCGCCGCGGCCACCCATGTCACCGCCCATGCCGCCACCGCGGCCACCACCACCGCCGAACCCGCCCATGCCGCCACCACTCCCGCCGCGCGATCCGCCGCCGGACCCGCCTGGGCCGCCGCGCGATCCGCCGCCGGGGCCGCCCATCATGCGGTCTCCGGTGTCACTCATGTCCTTGTTCAGCGACCAGGCGCCGACGATGGCGCTGCGCGGCTGCGGGATCGACGTCTGCGGTGCTTGCGGCGTCTCCTGCGCGGCCAGAAGCGCGGTCGATCCGATCATGAGAGCGAGGCTGAGGATGGCGATTATGGTCTTCATGCTGACTCCTCTGGAGCTTCAAGCGCAGCGTGTCAACACCCGTTTTCGTCGCGTTCGGCTTTGGCCGGACGCGCACACTGCTTCTAGTGTCACAGGAATTGAGACGAGCGTGCTGCGACACAACTGGGACGGGCTGGTGATGAAACGGTGGCGCGCCACGGGACCTGGGATGACGAAGTTGTCCTTCAGAGCGGTCGGGTCGCCTAGTGCGGCCTGCACGAAGCAATATGCATTAAAACTTATGAGCACTATATTATGTGTCCAACTCGCATGTTTGTATATTACAATTCAGCCAAAGGTGGCCCATGGTCTTTACTACCCCGACACTCACTGACATCGAGGTCCGCGTCCACGAGAAGATTGACCAACTGAGGGAGAAGCTCAGCTACTCGGTCAGTTCGCGCAAGTGGATTGGTCTGCTCAGCCGAGTTTCGCGGGCGAAGGCCATTCAGGGCTCGAACAGCATCGAGGGCTACAACGTGACGGTTGAAGATGCTCTCGCAGCCGTAGACGGCGAGGAACCACCTGATGCATCAAGCGAAACGTGGACGGCCCTCGTCGGCTACCGAAATGCGATGACCTACGTGCTGCAACTTGCTGATGACCGGCATTTTGGGTATTCACCCGATCTAATTCGGAGCTTGCACTACATGATGGCGAATTACGATCTCGCCAAGCACCCAGGACGCTGGCGGCCCGGGCCGATCTTCGTCCAGAACGAAGCAACCGGTGAAAGAGTCTACGAAGGGCCAGACGTTGAGCTGGTGCCTGGGTTGATTGACGAGCTCATGACAGAACTGAATAGCGCCAACAGTCATCCGGTCATGGTTCGTGCAGCAATGGCGCACTTAAATCTCGTGATGATTCACCCGTTCTCAGATGGGAATGGCCGCATGGCGCGTTGCCTTCAGAGCCTCGTGCTCGCCAGGGAGGGGATCCTCGCCCCGGAATTCTCCAGCATCGAGGAGTACCTGGGGCGGAATCAACGGGAATACTACGACGTGCTTGCTGATATCGGTCAGGGCCGTTGGCATCCCGCACGCGACGCGACCAACTGGGTACGCTTCTGTCTGACAGCTCACTATCGACAGGCTGTCACTGTCCTGAGACGTAGCCGCGAGTTTGGGAGGATGTGTAGTGCCGTGGACGAACTGCTGGCACAGTTCAAGCTTCCGGCGCGCACCTTCTATGCGCTGGCAGATACAACCCAGGGGTTTCGGCTTGTGAATTCGCGCTATCGCGCGATTGCTGAGATCTCTCAGAACCTTGCCAGCAGAGACTTGGCGCAGTTGTGTCAATTGGGCTTGGTCGAAGCGCACGGCGAACGCCGCGGGAGGTTCTACACGGCCTCAGCGATTACGAAGGACATCAGGGCGAAGACCCGGGAGCCGCGCGTGCCGATTCCCGATCCGTTTGACGCCCCAGCCGACGATGACGTTTCTGTAAGCGCTCGGGGGCGATTTGCATAAACCGTCCCGAGCACTTGGACTTGGAGGAGTGATTCGATGATCTCCCGCATCCGTACCCTTGGCATCATTTTGTTGCTTATCGTCTCCGGCCTGGCAATTGGCTCCGCGTCGGAACCGCAGGAGCAGGTCGCGACACCCCTCGTGGCCCAGCGCGCGGCACCCTTCCTGGCGCCAGGCCCCGCGGGTCTGCCTGCCATCCTGACGCTGCGCGATCAGGCGGCTGTCTACAACGGGTGGCTCAAGGCCCGCCTCGATCGCATCCTGCCGGAGTTGATGCGGCAGGAGGGCTTCGATATGTGGCTCGTGATCTGCCGCGAGAACAACGAGGACCCGGTGTTCTCGTCGCTCGTGCCGTTCAACTCGCTCTACGCGAGCCGCACGTCGATGCTGGTCTTCTTCGACAAGGGTACGGAGGGCGTCGAGCGGCTGACCGTGAGCCGCTCGGGTATCGGCGGAATCTACACGAGCGTGTGGGAGCCCGAGAGGATCGATCAGTGGGCGCGGCTGGCGGAGATCATCAAGGAGCGCAACCCGAAGAAGATCGGGATCGACGAGTCCGACACGTTCAACTACGGCGACGGGCTGACGGCCACGCTG
>JAPKZP010000200.1 GCA_026393735.1 Acidobacteriota bacterium | reverse complement strand
CTTCTTGTCGTAGTCGAGCATATGGAAGCGCCCTTCGAGGTCGGTGAAGCACACCGTCACCGCCTTGATGCGCTTCTCGTCGGTCAGGTACTTCATCCGCTGCTCGCGGACCTGGTCGGCCGGGGCCCGGTCCAACCGCTGCTGCTTCGACTCCAGATTGAGCTCTTCCAGCCGGTCGTAGGGAATCTCGAGAAAGTCGCGCAGCGGTGTCGATTGCATGCCTGTTCTCCTGGCCGTGCCAGCCAGAACGCCGCTCGGACAATTCGTCCGAGAAGAACCAGAGCGTTGTCCGCCTAAAGAATTAACTCAAACGAAGACAATTTTATATTATGTCGTGCACGTTGAGGCTCATGTTTTGTTATTTTTGACATAAACACATAGATGTTTAGTCTGTAATTCTGTTCGAACGCCGATTGGTTGGTTCAGGAGAAACCTCCGGCCGCGGGGTTCGACGGCAAATTCCACATAGTGGAAGAGAGGAGGTGGGTTCTAAGTGGCTCGTTGCGGCGAAGAGCCGAATCTGAGATCGCCCGAGTCGAAGACGCTAGCAAGTGTGGCACAAGGCTTCCTGGGCCTGAGCCTGTCGAAGGCAGCCCTGTGAAAACAGGCGGAATGCCTGTTCCACATTCAGTGCGAGTGAACTCTGGGCTGCTAGACGAGGCGGGCGAGGGTGATGTGGACGGTCCGGGTGCGGTTCGACGCGTGGTCCCACTGCACAAGGATGGGGCTCTGATAGGTCCCCTGGACAATCGTGCCGTGCCCCGGGCTCTGGCGATCCGACACCAGCAGGTTGACCGATCGTTTCATCCGCAGGAACCGCTCGGCCGGGAGCGCCATCACGCGCGCCATCATCCGCTCGATCAGCCCTTCGTTGAGGCCCAGCCTGTCCACCATGCTGTTGATCACCCGGACGATGTCGTACTTGGCGTAGCCGAGGGTCTTGGCGGGAATGGAGCGCGGGTCGGCCCAGGCGTGGCGGCCCTTTTCGGCCATGAACCGCAGCGGATCGCGAAGGACCTCGACGAGATCGTGGCGCATCAGCAGCGTCTCGTACTCGTTGATGGTCAGCCCGGCCTGGCGTTCGGCCGGATCGAGTTCGATGCGGAGCCGGCCCTTCGTGACGCCGTAGCGCTTGATCGCCTCGTCGAGCATCTCGTAGAACCCGATCTGCGGATGGCGCAGGTTCACGGAGTCGATCGGGTGGCCGGACACCGGGATCGTCACGTGCGTGTGCCACACCGGAACCTCGTGGGTATAGCCCACAACAGTGGTCTGGCGGCGCCGCGGCTGGCCCTCGTTCACGCCATCGAGATCGACGAACCACACCGGCTCGTTGCCCGACCGGTACGACACGCACGCATGCATGCCCGCCGCCATGAAGGCGAGGTGGGAATCCGCGTTGCGCGGCTCCACGGCCTTCTGGTCGTCCGTCAGCTCCGTGCGCAGTTCGAGGTTGTCGTGCAGGTATCCGGCGTCTTCGGGGAACACCGAGCGGAACGCGTCGATGTAGGCGTCGACGCCATGCTCGGCGTTGCGGCTCAGCCGCGTCGCCAGGCCCTGGTCGAGGTAGCCGGCCGTCGTGTGGAACGAGCAGTAGAGCGCGTGCGGGAATTCCGCCAGCACGTCGCCGTGCTCTCCGTTGATCAGGCTGCGCACATCTATCGCGTCAAAACGCGCGCGCGGCCGAATCTCGAGGCTGACTTCCGCTGGTACCTGGGACATCTCGACGATCTTCCATGATACTTGGTGCCGACGATGATTGCACGGGGTTACACTTGGAAACGGATGTCACATAACCGGGCGTGGTCCATCGGCGAGGAAGTCGCGCACAGCATCACGCACGGCGTCGGCTTCGCGGCCAGCCTCGTGGGTCTCGTGGTGCTCGTCGCCATCACCACCCGCATCGGCGATCCCTGGCGCACCGCCGCGTGTCTGATATACGCCACCACGCTCGTGCTGCTCTACGCCGCCTCCACCCTCTACCACGCGCTGTCGTCCACGCGAGCCCGCCACGTCTTCCAGGTGCTCGACCACTCGGCCATCTTCCTGTTGATTGCCGGCACCTACACCCCGTTCGCGCTGGTCAACCTGCGCGGGCCGTGGGGCTGGACGCTGCTTGCCATTGTCTGGAGCCTCGCGGTGGCGGGTGTCACCGTCAAAGCCATCTTCGGTCCGCGGTGGCCGATTCTCTCCACGGCGATCTACATCGCGATGGGCTGGACCGCGGTCATTGCCGTCAAGCCGCTCCTCACCCACGTGGCGCCCGCCGGGATTGCCTGGATGGTGGCGGGCGGGCTGGCGTACACCGGGGGCGTCGCCTTCTACGCCTGGGGGCGCCTGCGCTACAGCCACGCGATCTGGCACCTGTTCGTCCTGGCCGGCAGCGTCTTCCACTACATCGCCATCCTCCAATACGTCGTCCGCAGCAGCGCCTGAAGAGCCCGTTGTGCCGGCGGCGCGATGAAATATGATATTATGAATTCATGGAACTTGTGAAACTTGGCAAGAGCGGCCAGGTCTCCATCCCGCGGGCGATCCTGCGCCGCCTTGGCATCGCCGGGGATCAGACCTTCCTGATCGACACGACACCGGACGGCGCCATCGTGCTCAAGCAGGCTGGCGTCTACCCCCTCGAAATCTACAGCGACGGCCGAGTCCGCGAGTTCGATGAAGGGGACCGCCTCACCCCGGCCGAGGCGGAGAAGGTGAAGCGCGCCCTCAAGAAGACGCGCTGACTCCATGCGTCTCTTCCTGGACGCGAACGTCCTCTTCACCGCCGCCCACAACCCCCACGGACGATCGTCGGCGCTCTTTGACCTGGCGCGATCGGGTGTCTGCTGGCTGTCTACCTCGCCTCACGGAGCCGAGGAAGCGCGGCGGAACATCCGGGTGAAGTTCCCCGAGGCGTCGGGCCGCCTCGAGACGCTTCAGACGCTGCTGCAGGTGGAACCGGAAGCGACGCCGGACGGCGTCGCGTGGGCCCTCGCCCAGGGTGTGCCTGAAAAGGACGCTCCGATTCT
>JAPKZP010000442.1 GCA_026393735.1 Acidobacteriota bacterium | reverse complement strand
GAAGGACTGGGCGGACACGAGGTTCATCAGCGCGCTGGCGACGGCCTATCCCGGACAAGTCGTGGAAGAGCCGAAAATCCAGGCGAAGGCGCCGTCGGCCCAGGACCGCGCGATCCTGAACAAGCAGATCGAGATCCATTTCACGCCGGGCTCGGACGAGATCATGCAGGGCTCGTACTTCGTGCTCGACGCGCTGGGCGAGACGATGACCTCGTTCGGCAACACGTACCTGAACGTCGAGGGCAACACGGACTCGACCGGGCCGGCGGCTGTGAACCTCACGCTGTCCGAGCGCCGGGCGATTGCCGTGAAGAACTACGTGCTGAAGAACTTCCCGAGCATCCAGCCGGCGCGGTTCCGGACAATCGGCCGCGGGTCGGCGAACCCCGTGGCGGATAACGCGACCGAGACCGGGCGCCAGCTCAACCGGCGGACGGAGATCAAGGTCATCCTCGCGGCGCAGTAACACGCGGGGCGCCTGATGAATCGTCAGAGGGACCAGAGAGCGCATGTCTCGTAGCCGATTGTTCGCCCTCCGCGAGCCGTTGCCGCGGTCGGTCAGCCTGCCGCTCGGGCTCGTCATGCCCGCCGTGGTGCTGGGCGCCTGGTGCGTCGCCACCTACGGCGGGCTGGCCCCTGCGGACTTCCTGCCGTCGCCGAGCGAGACCGTTCGCGGCACGCTGCAGCTGTTCATCGAGCACGATCTGGCGCGAGCGATCTGGGTGTCCACCCAGCGCATCCTGATCGCGTTCCTGCTGGCCTCGGCCATCGCGTTGCCGCTCGGCGTACTGATGGGCGCTTTCGAGCCCGTCAACCGCCTCTTCGAGCCGATCATGGCGCCGCTGCGCTACATGCCCATCTCGGCGTTCATCCCGCTCCTCTTCCTGTGGTTCGGGATCTACGAGTCGCAGAAGATCGCGTTCCTGTTCCTCGGCGTCTTCGTCTACCTGCTCCCGGTCGTCGTGACGGCGATCCGCGCGGTGCCCGAAGAACTCGTGCAGACGTCGCTCACGCTCGGCGCGAGCCGCGGCCAGGTGATCCGATCGATCCTGCTGCCGGCCGCGCTCCCGGAGATTTTCGATTCGTTCCGCGTGATGAACGCCATCTCGTGGACCTACGTGATCCTGGCCGAGGCCGTGAACCCGGAGCACGGCCTCGGGTACATGGTCGAACTGGCGCGCACGCATCAGAAAGCTTCGTGGTCCTTTGCCGGCCTGCTCGTGATCGGCGGCATCGGCCTCGTGACCGACGGCCTCATCCGGGCCGTGTCGAGCATCCTGTTCCGCTGGCGGGAGAAGGCGTCATGAGCGACACGCACCCGCACAAGCCCGAGCAGGCCAAGACCGGCGAGCCCGGCACGGTGGCCGTCACCGTCGAGGGGCGCGCCGAGACCGGGCCGCCCACCTACAAGGCCGATCTCGCGGGCACGCCACCCCGGCTGCGCCTGAAGAACCTCAGCATCACCTACGTCGATCGCTCGGGGCACGAGACCGAGGCCGTGCGCGACGTGTCCCTCGACATCGTCGACAAGCCAGGCTCCGGCGAGATCGTGGTATTCCTCGGCCCGTCGGGCTGCGGCAAGTCCACGATCCTCAAGGCGGTGGCGGGCCTGCTGCCGCCGACGAAGGGCGAGATTCTCGTGGACGGCAAGCCGGTGGACGGCCCGGGCCGCGACCGCGGCATGGTCTTCCAGGCGTACACGTCGTTCGGCTGGCTGACGGTCCGCGAGAACGTGGAGTACGGCCTGCGGATTCACGGCGTCGCGAAGAAAGACCGCGCGTCGCAGGCGCACAAGTACCTTGAGGCGGTCGGGCTGGCCGAGTTCGCCGACCGCTATCCCAAGGACCTGTCGGGCGGCATGAAGCAGCGGGTGGCGCTGGCGCGCACGCTCATCAACGACCCGAAGCTCGTGCTGATGGACGAACCGTTCGGCGCGCTGGACCCGCAGACCCGCTGGGGCATGCAGGGCCTGCTGCTGGACGTGTCGCGCAGCGAGGACAACACGATCCTGTTCGTGACGCACGACGTGTCGGAGGCCGTCTATCTGGCCGACACCGTCTACGTGCTGTCGTCGCGTCCGGCGCGCATCCTGCATCGCGTGGACGTGCCGTTCTTCCAGAACCGCGACATCTCGCTGAAGTCGGCCGCCGAGTTCAGGGCCGTCGAGAAGAAGCTGCTCGACCTCCTCTACGCGCCGGCGTCCTGACCCGCGGTCGTGTGCGAAGGAATCGATCCCGGCTTCAATTCGCGATGAAACGGTCTCCTGTAGAATAGCCCCATGGCACCGACCGACAGGACAGGCGCCCGGCCGTCATCGCGCCCCTCGTCTCAGGGCAGCGGGCGCCCGGCCACGTCGCCTGCGCCGGTTGCCGGGCCGTTGGCGCAGGCCTCCGACCGGCCGGCATACACGTCGCCGCTTGCGCTCCCGGCAGACGCGCCGGTATCGCCAGTCGTGACTCCAGAGATTTCGGCCGTCGCGAGGATGCTGCAGCGGAAGGTGCCGTACCTGAAGTTCGCCTTCGCCAATCCCTACAACCTGTCGCTCCTCATCGGCGCCGTGGCCGCTTCGGTCCTCACCATGAACCCGCTCATCGCGCTCGTGGCGCTGGGCGGCGAGGCCATCTGGCTGCTGCACGCGCCCGGGTCCGAGCGCCTGCGCCATCTCCTCTGGGATCCCCGCTTCGCCGAGCTCAAGACGGTGTACGAGACCCAGCAGCGCGCCGCGCGCATGCAGCTGCTGTCGAGCGCCGACCGCCAGCGTGTGGACCGCCTCGTGGCGCTCAAGAAGGACATGGAGCGGCTGGCGAACCAGAACCCGTCGTTCACGACCGAGCTGCTGAACGCCGAACTGGTCAAGACCGATCGCCTCGTTGAGTCGTTTCTCGACATGGCGGTGACCTGCGCGCGCTACGAGCACTATCTCGACTCCGTGGATCTCACGGCGCTCGATCGCGACCGCGACCGCTGGGATCGCGCCATCCGGGACGGCGCGGCTGACACGCCCCAGGTCGACATCGCCAAGAAGAACCTCGCCGTCATCATGAAACGCTTCGAGAAGGTGCAGGAGATCCGCCGCTACCTGACCGTGGCGCGCGGCCAGCTGGATCTCATCGAGAACTCGTTCCGCCTGCTCGCCGATCAGATCGTGACCATGCAGTCGCCGCAGGAGCTGTCGGGGCAGCTGGACGAACTGCTGACCGGCGTGGAGGCCATCAAGCAAAGCTCCGCCGACACCGAGCGCCTGCTGGCGAGCATGGGCCTCTCCAACAATGCCTGATCAACCGATCGCCGACACCCGCGTCCTGCCAACCTGGGCCGACGACCTGCGCCGCCGCTACTTGCGCGGCGAGGCCTCGATGTTCGTGGTGCACGGCAATGTGTACGACGTCGTCGTGAGCGGCCAGAAGGCCTACAGCCTCGTCGAGTTCCTCTCCGAGGTGCTGCTGCGCGAGTCGCGCGAGACGATCGTCACCTACAACCTGGCGAGCGGCGTGCGCTTCTCGAAGCGCGCCGCGTCGGTCACCGACGTCGGCGGCCTGCTGCTCGAGGGCGAGAAGGCCAAGGTGCTGCCCGCCCTCGAGCGCCTCCTCGTGGGATCGATGCGCGTCGCCGTCATCATCGAGTACGCCGAGGCCATTGCGCCGGCGGGCGACCCGACGTTCCAGGCCGACGCCGACCGCTCGGCCGTCATCACGCTGCACCGCTGGTCGTCGCTCCCCGCCATCGAGAAGGGCGACAACATCGTCCTGCTCGTGGCCGAGAACCTGAGCGAGCTGTCGCCGAAGATCGTGTCGAACCCGAAGGTGGCGGTCGTGGAAGTCCCCATGCCCGACCGCGACGCCCGCCTGGCCGTGGCGCGATACGCCGACGCGCGGCTCACGGAGAAGGACGCCGCCCGCTACGCCGACATCACGGCCGGCCTGAAGGCCGTGCAGAT